>JAUQXD010000658.1 GCA_030834835.1 Thermoflexales bacterium
GGCAACGACTTCCGCGTGGGGATGGCCATACGGATTGCCCGCGCCCGCGCTGATGACGCCCAGCTGCGGCTGGACGGCCCGCAGCCAGTTCTCGTCCGTGCTGGACGAACTGCCGTGGTGGCCCAGCTTCAGCACTGTGGCGCGCACATCGGTGCCGCGCCGCAGGATCGACAGGTTCTCGGCGAACTCGGCATCGCCGGTGAGCAAGAACGAAGTCTGCCCGTAGGTCAGCTTAATGACGATTGAGCCGTCGTTGGTATTGTCCTGATTCACCAGCGCGTCGTCGGGACCCAGCACTTCCAATTTAACGGCGGAATCGAAGGGGATGGCCGTGCCCGTGCGGACTTGCAGGCTCGAAATATTCTTGTCGCGGACGTTGGTCAGCAGCCGCTCGTAGATTTGCGTGGCGTGTTGATCGCCCGTGAGCGCAGCCAGCTTGACCGGAAAATTCTCCAGCACACCGACCAGACCGGCGATGTGATCGGCGTCGGGGTGAGTGACGACCAGCACATCCACCTGGCTTGCGCCCCAGGCTTTGATCTGCGGAATGATCAGGCTGGTCGCCAGGCTGATCGATCGGCCGCCGTCGATCAGCATCACCTGGCCGTTGGGGGCCTTGATCAAGATCGACTCGCCCTGCCCCACATCCAGAAAGGCCACGCTCATTTCGGCGCGGCCCGCCGGCGGCGGAGGCGGCGTGATCGATCCGCCACTCGTATTGTCACAGGCGGTCAGCAACAGGCTGAGCAATAGCAACGGCAGCAACAGACGTTTGACCATAAGTTCCTCGACAATGCTATGATGGGGCCGATTCAATCGTTGGCCGGGTCAGGCGAGTCGCCGTTGAACCAGCCGGCTAACAGGTCGTCGTCATCCGTCGGCGACTCTTCATCGTCGGCGTCTTCTTCTTCCTCGTCATCGAGAATCGATGCAAAGCGGCCGGGGTCTTCGCCGGCCAGGCGGCGCAGGATATAGGCGCTGGCCTCGTCGGCATCATCGCTCAAGCCTGTGACGCCCAATGGCCGCCAATACGCGGCGGCTTCAGCCAGTCTGGGCAGGGCGCGCGCATCGCCCGTGTTGGCAACGTAACCGACCGCATATAGAAAGACGAGCGCGCTGTGATCGGTCAGGGCGTCCAGCAGCAAATCGAGCACCCGCGGGTCACCCGACTTCGCCAGGCATTTCGCCGCCTTTTCACGCTTGTCTTCATCTTCATCAACCAGATAGTTTTTCAGACAGTCAAAATCCCGCCAGCTCAGTTCCCCTCGAATTTCAGCGGCGGCTTTGGCTGCGGCCATGCGTTCGGAGCCAAAATGCGGGGTGGGTTCAGTGCTGCCTTCGCGCGCCAGCCGATCGAGTTCGGGCAAAGCCCGGGGATCGTTCAGATTGCTCAGCGCCGAAATCGTCATGAGGCGCGTATGCGCGCTGTCGTCGCTGAGCAGCGCGATCAAATACGGCGTCGCCCGCGTATCGCCCAGATAACCCAGCGCCGACACGGCATCCTCGCGATCGAGCAGCTGCCAGTTGCACGCCCACGCGATCAACGGCCCGGTGGCGCGATCATCGCCGATGCGCGCCAGCGCCTCAGCCGCTTCCGTGCGCGTCCAGCTATCGTCATTCTCAAAGTCCGTCATGACGCCGATCAGGACGTTGACAATGTCTTCATCTTCAAAGATCAGTTCACGAAAGGTCGGCGTACCGGTGCGCGGCCGACCGATGTTGCCCAGCGCCTCGATCGCTTTGTAACGCACGTGCCGTTCCGAATCGTTCTGGATCACATCAAACAACGCGTGTTTGGCCGCCTGCCGACCGAGTGAGCCCAGGCCCTTGCAGGCGGCCTGCCGCACGTCAGGGTCGACGTCGTGCAGCAGGTACATCAGTGGACGCAGCGCGTGGCGGTCGCCGTGATGGCCCAGGGCTTCGGCCGCAGCCGCGCGCACCTCTGGTTCAGAATCATGCAGCAAGGGTCTGAGTAACGGAAAAATCCGCGCGTCGTTCAGACCCACGCGCCACATGCTGTCTGCCGCCGCCGCACGCACCTCCGGATCGGGATCGCGCAGCGCCTGGGCCATCGGTTCGAATTGGCGCGCACG
>JAUQXD010000659.1 GCA_030834835.1 Thermoflexales bacterium
ATATGGCTTTGAAGTCACGCCTGGCTATTTTTTCATCATCAAAAATGTGGTGATTACCGCGGCGGTCATGGGGCTGTGTTATTTGATGGCTTCCTATAAAGGCCTGCCAAACGTACTTGTCCTCCTGTTTGTGCTGATTACGGGTTTCGCTTTCGTCACCAGTCAGTCGGTCATTGGCCGCCGCATTTATGCCATGGGCGGCAATCAAAAAGCGGCCAAACTTTCGGGCGTTAATACGGCCCGCTTATTATTCTATACGTTTGTCAATATGGGTGTTCTGTCCGCCCTGGCGGGGATGATCGTTGCAGCCCGCCTAAACAGTTCCACGCCCAATGCCGGTGACGGCATGGAATTAGACGTGATCGCCGCGTGTTTCATCGGGGGCGCATCGGCCAGTGGCGGCATCGGCACGGTGATTGGCGCAGTGGTTGGCGCGTTTCTCATCGGCGTATTGAACAATGGCATGTCTATTATGGGAGTCGGGATCGATTGGCAAAAGGTGGTCAAAGGTTTGGTGTTGTTGGCCGCGGTTTTCTTTGACGTGTATAACAAGAACAAGAACGAGAGCGCATGACGTACGTGTGGCGCGTTGCGTGCTGAGCGAGGTGTGGTGTGTTAGAAGCCCTGCGAGAACAAGTCTGGAAGTTGCATCTGGAACTGCCTAAAAACGATCTGGTGAAGTGGACGGGCGGCAACGTCAGCGGGCGCGATCCCGAAACCGGTCTCGTCGTGATCAAGTCATCGGGCGTGAAGTATCCCGACATGCAGCCCGAACATTTGATCGTGATCGATCTGGATGGCAAGATCGTCGAAGGATCACTGTCGCCGTCGTCGGATACGGCCAGCCATCTGTACATCTACCGCCACCGATCGGACGTGGGCGGCATCGCGCATACACATTCGCCGTATGCCACGGCGTTTGCGGCGGTCAACAAACCGATCCCGGTCTATCTCACTGCGATTGCCGATGAATTCGGCGGGCCGATCCCGGTGGGCGGCTTCGCGCTCATCGGCGGTGAAGAGATCGGTAAGGTGGTCGTGGAATCGATCGGAAATTCACCGGCAGTGTTGTTGAAGAATCACGGCGTGTTCACCATCGGCAAAAATGCCGAGTCCGCAGTGAAGGCGGCGGTGATGACGGAAGATGTGGCGCGCACAGTCTGGTATGCGCTGCAAATCGGCACGCCCGATGTGATTCCGCCAGAAGATGTGGCGAAATTGCATCAACGCTATACCAACGTGTACGGCCAACGCTGAGGGTGTGAACGAAAATGGTGTTAGCAGAGGCGGGCTCCGTGCGTAGCCCCCGCACCCCGGCGGCGTGGGAGCCGCCTCTGCTGCTAACTCTAGCTTCACATCGCTGAGGCTGCGCGCCCGGCAGTTGGTAGATCGATAGCCGTTCAAGCCGCCGTTTGTGGCGCGGTCGCAGAGACCGCACCAGACGGCGGCTTGTGTGTCTCAGGTCGCGGTAGACAGGAGGACGGCATGTCCTACAAAGTCTTTTTCGTCGAAGATGAGATAGTGACTCGTGAGGGCATTCGCGATAAAGTTGATTGGGTCAGGCACGGCTTTGAATTCTGCGGCGAAGCGCCCGACGGCGAAATCGCCCTGCCGCTGTTGCAAGCGGTGCAGCCGGATGTGCTGATTACCGACATCAAGATGCCGTTTATGGACGGCCTGGAACTGGCGCGCATCGTGCGCGAGCGGCTGCCCGCCACGAAGATTGTCATCTTGAGCGGGCACGACGAATTTGAGTACGCGCAGGCCGCGATTACGCTGGGCGTGACGGAGTATTTGCTGAAGCCGGTCACGGTGCAAGACCTGCACGGCGTGCTGGGCAAGCTGGCCGCGCAGTTGGATCAAGAGCGGCAGGCGCAGGAGAACTTGAAGCGTCTGCGCACGCAGGTCGAAGAAAGCCGGGAGAGCGTGCGCGAACGGCTGCTGCTCGATCTGGTGGTGGGCGCGGTGTCGTCGGCCGAAGCGATCGAGAAAGCCCGACCGCTGGGCATTGAGTTGATCGCGGGCGCGTACCTGGTGGTGGTGGTCAAGATCGAATTGCGTGATCGGGCCGCACAGTTTGATTATCGCGATTACGAACAGGTGAGGCAGGTTGTGTCAGGTCTGGTCGATCGGAACCCGGATGTGTTCTTGATCAAGAAGGACCTGGAAGAACTGGTCCTGATTATGAAGGGCGGCGACCCCGACGCACTGCTGATGCAGCGCGACGCGCTGTTGAATTCAATCCGGCAGCGGGCGCACACGACGAAGTGCACACTGGCGATCGGGTGCGGACTGCCGAAGAAGCGCATCACCGATATTTGCCCGTCGTTTATGGAAGCGTTGATCGACGTTCAGGCGGCGGCTAATCGCGGCAAC
>JAUQXD010000660.1 GCA_030834835.1 Thermoflexales bacterium
TTGAAGATACGCACGGCGCGTGTCACGTCAAGCGGCGCGATGCTGGCTGCGAAGGGCCGCGATGACGGATGCATCGCCAGGGCGTGCGCGAGCAGCGGTTGCAGCGAATCGCGCGCAAAAACTTCGGCATAGATCGAATACCTGCCCGGCGGCGTGCCGGGGATGATGGGCAACTCAAAACTATCCACGACGTAGGCGTCTGTCGGCCACGTCGTCGTCGCGGGATAGTCTTGATAATCACGCGGCCGCTCCAGCGTCCTGGGACTCCAGATTTCGCCGGCCTCATCCACGATGCCGACTGTGGTTTGATAATTCACGTCCAACGGTTGCAGGGCGCGCCAGTATAGATCGATGCGCACCGTTTCACCCGCCGGCGCAGTCTGTGGAGTGAGCGTGTACCCGAGCAGCCGCAATCGATCGCCGAAGTCAATGTTGAGCGATTGTGCTACACCCGTGAATTGATCATGTTGTAACTGCGTTCGGCGCAGTGGCGTCAATTGCGGATCAATCAATGTGATTTTGATCAAACCAAAGATCAGCGGCACGGCCAACCACCGCCAGTCGGCTTTAGCCGACTTTCCATCACTGGCCGGGGAACACTTGCACCAGCACGCAAGTGCGGTGTTCATTCCCCGACGAAACCGGACCAACACGAATGTCAGCCCCAACAAAGCCACCGCGCTGGTCACGTTAGCCAGTGTGCGAATCGGCGTGTCGGTGAAAGCCACCTCGATGTGATGCCGCCCGGCCGGAACCTCAAACGTGATCAGGCCGATCGGGTCGGACGGGGCGATGGGCGTGGGTTGACCATCGACGGTTACCTGCCAGCCCGGAAAATCAAACGCGAGGTAGGTCGCGCGAAAACTGATCGGCGTATCCAGATCGATCGCGGCCCGATTGGGCTGGTACGATTCACCGATCAACTGCGCGCCGCCGGGCAGCGCAGATCGATCGAGTCGTTGAATAACTTCGTTTTGCGCGTAGTATGTTTCCAACGGGGATGAAGTGGGCCGTTCTTTTACCGTGACGGGCAGATATGCGCCCAATGGATCAACGCCGATGTGGCCGGTGGCGCGTTCGTAGGCAAAGATGTTATTGATCGATAGATTGGGCTGTGGCGAACAGACACGCGGATAGAGCCGTGGTGTAACTAAAACCAGAATTGTGATTGAGAGAAAGAGAGACAGAGCGATGGAGAAGCCCTCACGACTATTGCGCGCAAATTGCGCATTGCGCATGGTGAATTGTGAATTATGCATTATGCATTGTGCATTGTATGCAGCCGCTCCCGCCAGCAGCGCCGTCGGTAAGAGCGCGCGCCCGACAAAGCGCCACGGAAACTGCACGAAGCGGATCAACGGCAGGTTGTCCCACAGCGCAGTTGACGCGGGCAGCGCCATGAACACCAACCCGATCAATAACACTGCGGCGGCGATGATGTGCGCGCGTTGCTCGCGTGAATTCGTTTTGCGAATGGCGATCACGCCCAGCACTGCCAGCGCGATTTGCGGCCAGCCCAGGCTGATGCGTAAAGGCGGATTGAGCAGTAACGGATCAGAG
>JAUQXD010000661.1 GCA_030834835.1 Thermoflexales bacterium
CACGGTGCGCTTGCGCTGCAGCCAGACGCCCTCTTCTTCCTGTCCGTAAGGATCGTTCAGGCCCTCGCGTTGTTGCGACAGCACGGCTTTCTCTTTCGATTCGGCATCAAGCCGTTCGGGCGAGATGATGCCGCGCCGAAAGAGTTCTTCGCGCATGCGCTCGCGAATCTGCGGCGCGAGGATGGGATACTGCGAGATTTGCAGATAGATCGATAGGATGTTGGATTCTTCGTTGATGGGCTTGAGCATGGGCGACCTGCGACGGTGATGAGATGCGGGCAATTATACCCGATGGGGGGCAGGCGTCGATGGGGCGATTGGGTGATCTATCGGCCATCCGGCCACGAGCGAGCTGCACTTCAACCCGGAACTCGCGCCGCTCGATCTGCTGCTAACCAAGGCACAGCAATACGACGCCATGCCCGAGACGGCGCGCGCCGAAGTCATGCACCACCGCGAAGAGATCATCGTGGTGCTGACCAAAACGATGATCAGCGATCAACTCAGTTTCATCCGCATCGCCAAGGGCTTCTTCGACGCCGAAGACTTTAGCTACATCCGATCGCGCCGCATCGGCAACGGCAAGATCGGCGGCAAGGCAGCCGGCATGCTGCTGGCCTTCAAGATTCTGCAATCGATCTCGCCCGATCTGGCCCGGCGCATCACCCTGCCCGATTCATACTTCATCGGCGCGGATGTGTTCTATGATTTCATTTCGTTGAACGCCCTGGAATACAACCAGAAGTACAAGTCCGCCGATCAGATTCGCGCGGAATATCCGGAGATCAAGACCGAATACGAAAAAGGCCGCTTCCCGGAGGAAGTGGCCGATCGGCTGCGCGCTATTCTCGAGCGGGCGGGCAAGACCCCGCTGATCGTGCGTTCATCTAGCTTGTTGGAAGACAACTTCGGCACGTCGTTCGCGGGCAAGTACGAAAGTTACTTCTGCCCCAATCAAAGCTCGCCCAAAGAAAACCTGCGCGCATTGACGACCGCCATTCGCCGCATCTACGCCAGCGTCTATAGCCCCGATGCGCTGTTCTATCGCAAGCGCATGGGTCTATTGGACTACGACGAGCGCATGGCGATTCTGTTACAGGTCGTGCAAGGCGATCAGTATAAGCAGTATTTCTTCCCGGCGCTGGCGGGTGTGGCGCTCAGCCGCGCCCCCATCGTGTGGAATCCGCGCCTGCGCCGCGACGAGGGTTTTGTGCGGCTGGTCAACGGTCTGGGGACGCGGGCGGTCAATCGGGTGGCCGACGACTATCCGCGCCTGATCACGCTGAGCCATCCCACGCTGCGGCCGGAAACGTCGCCCAACGCCATCAAGCACTACTCGCAGCACTACATCGATCTGATCAATCTTGACACCAACGAATTTGAAACGAAGTCGCTGAACGATGTGATGGGCATGGACTATCCGCCGTTGCGCTGGCTGTCGTCGGTGGATGAAGACGACACGCTGATGCCCATGATGTCGATCGGCCGCAACATTCCGCCGCAGCGGCTGGTCATGACCTTCGACAACCTCATCCAGCGCGGCGACTTCGTCGCGACGATGAAAGAGACACTCACCACGCTGGCCCGCTACTACGAAGCGCCGATTGAAATGGAATTTGCCGCCAGCATCACCGCGCTGGGCGCGCGGCCCAGCATCACGCTGCATTTGCTGCAATGCCGTCCGCAGAGCGGTCTGCGCGAACAGACCGTGCGGCCCGTGCCCGCCGACCTGACGCCTGATGACCGCCTGTTTATCTCGACGCGCATGGTGCCGCAGGGCCAGCTCAGCAGCGTCGAGTATGTCTTCAGCGTCAGCGCCCAGCGCTACACCACGCTCAGCAGCGAGCAGCGCCACGAGGTTGCCCGCGTGATTGGCCGCCTCAACAAGATTCTTGAGAAGCGCAAGTTCATTATGCTGGGGCCGGGCCGCTGGGGCTCGGCCAACCTTGATCTGGGCGTGCCCGTCTCATACGCCGACATCTACAATGCTTCGGCCCTCGTCGAGTTAGCGCACACTCAGCAGGGCATCACGCCTGAACCGTCGTACGGCACGCACTTCTTCCAGGATTTGGTGGAGGCGCAGATTTTCCCGCTGGCAGTGTACCCTGACTCGCCGGGCGATCTGCTCAATCAGGCCTGGCTCGACCGGGCGCAGAATAGTTTAGTGGCGCTGCTGCCGGAATCCGCGCCGTTGGCCGATGTGCTCAAAGTCATACACATCCCCACGCAACGCCCCGGCTATCTGCTGGAAATCTCGATGGATGGTGAACGCGCCGTGGCTTACTTCGTGCCCGCCGTGATCGAGGAACGCAAACCGGAGACGAATCGTGCGGAAGAAGTGATGCGCTGGACGGAGTAGGGCGCGTTTCCATACGCGCCGCAACTGGCGGCGATGGAAAGCCGCTCTACCGTTGTAATCCCCACTGCGCGTGTTCGGCGATGATCGGATCAGGATCGTCGGCCAGCACGCGCAGTGCATTTTTCGCCTCGATCGATCCCCAATTACCCAAAGCCACTGCGACATTTCTCAACAAGCCGCGTCGCTTCGATCTTAAAATCGGCGTGCCCGCGAAACGCTGTTTGAACGCCTCTTCCGATAACAACGCCAACTCGATCAAACTCGGCGCAGCCCGATCGATCTCCGCGGCGAAGAAGGCCCGTTCTTTCGTCGGCGTAGCGAAGCGCGCCGGCCAGGGACACACGTCCTGACAGATGTCGCAACCAAAAATGCGATTACCCAGCAGCGGCCTTAATTCCAGCGGAATCGAACCTTTCAGTTCAATCGTGAGATAGGAGATACATCTCCGTGCATCGAGGACATACGGCTGAGGGAAAGCGTTTGTCGGGCACGCGATCTGGCAGCGCACGCAAGTGCCGCAGCCGATCGACATGTCATTCCGAGGAGCCGCGCTGCGGCGACGAGGAATGACACTACTATCAGGGGTAAGATCTGCCGTCGTGATAATCACCCCCAGAAACAACCATGATCCCATCTGCGGATTGATCAGACACGTGTTCTTGCCGATGAAGCCCAATCCTGCCGACAGCGCCCAATCGCGTTCCAGCACCGGGCCGGTGTCGACATAGACTCGCGCCTGCGCGATCTCACCATTCACAAACTCCGCCAACTCCTTCAAGCGCGGCGTCATCAAATCGTGATAGTCCACACCCCATGCATAGCGCGAAATCAATCCGCGCGACGGATCATTCTTCACCTCGTTCGGCAGATCAATCGTGTAGTAACTGAGTCCAACGACGATCACGCTTTGCGCGCCGGGCAGCACGCGCCGCAGATCCGATCGTCGCTCAGGATCGCGCGTCATGTACGCCAACTCGCCCGCGTAACCGGCCGCAATCCAATCGGCATAGGCCCTTGCGTGCGGCGCGAGTCCGGCGGGTACAATGCCGACGAGATCGAAGCCCAGTTCGATAGCGCGTCCTGTGATGCGTTCGCTCAGATCCATGTCAAGAATTCTAGCACAGACAAAGCAAACGCCCCGCCGATTAGAGCGAGGCGTCTGTACGGCTGAGCCGTGCTGCTACTACTGCAGGATCAACGGCAGATAAATCTTGTACTCTGCCTGAATCATCGTCATATCGATTACGCCGGCAAAGTGGCCGGGATCGCTTCTTGAGGTAGCCGTGATGATCGTCGTGTCCAGTGTGCCCGTAATTACACCAGCCGGCACAGTCACGCTAATCATTAGCGTTGCCGTCTGTCCGGCAATCAAGTTGAGCGGCGTAGTGTACTGAACCACCCAACCCTGGCTGCTGTGATGCACCAGATCGAAGATGTCAGCAGCATTGCCCGTATTCGTGAGCACGTGTTGGTAGGCAATCATGGTCGCTGGGTCGGTAAGTCCGCTACGGTTTGGCCCAAACGCCACACCCGCAACTTGTCCGATAGTAGTCGTGTCTGTCACACGAACTGAAGTCGTAGGATCTGACCAGGACGTAGCCGTGATGACGGTGGTCTCTACTGTCCCACTCAAGACGCCAGCTGGAACATAAAGCGTGGCCGTAATCACTGCTGCCTGACCTGCATTTAGCGCTATCGGAAGTGATGGATTCAGGTTTACCGCCCAGCCATTGCCCGATTGAGTATTCAGAGTGAAAGTATCAGCCGCCCCAAGATTCGTTAGGGTGTGCGTATAAACTACCGGATTTGACGGCAAGCCATTCCCCGATTTATCTGGTGCGAACGTCATGGCAACCGCATATTCATAGACCCCCATGTCGTACTGCGCACCAAACGGCCGCGCCACATTATCCAGATCGCGCGGCAAGCCGGTAGCGCACGCATCGATCGCGGGTGAGCCGTTTGCCAGCCGATAGTCCTCGCCCGCGCCCGCCGCCACAAAGGCCGGATTCGTCGCCGGGCCGGCGGTGCCGCCCTGATCGATGTTGCACGAGGTCGCCGTCAACGCACCAAACGCCGCCACGCTGTTGCCCCAGATGATGGTGTTGTACACGTAACTTTGCGCGCTGCCCGGCGAGAAGCCCGCGCCGCCCTCGTTGTTGGCTGCGGTCACATGCGTCAGCGTCATCGCGCCGCCCCCGTTGCGAATACCCGCGCCAAACGACACCAGACTGGTGTTGCTGTACACCAGTGTGTTGCTGAGCCAGCCAAGCGCCGCTACGTTTTCCTGATAGATCGCGCCGCCGCGCACCGCCGTGTTGCGATGCAGATACGTGTTGTTCACCTTCAACACGCTGGCATTGTTGTAGATCGCGCCGCCGTTGCCGTTGCTGGCCGTGCTGCTGATGGCGACATTGCTGCTGAACTGGCTGCATTGCGTATCGGGATTGCAGGCCGTCGCCAGTGGGGCGTCGGGCATTGATCGATCGATCGGGCCGATTGACTCAATCGGGCGTTGCAGCGCCGCCGGATAGTCGATGTCGATGCTCACCGTCGAGGTGTAAGCGGCAATCGCGCCGCCATTGCCCGCCTGGGCTTGATTGTTGCGGAAGGTGCAGTTATCGGCGGTAAAGGTGCTGCCGCTGAGATACAGCGCGCCGCCGCTGCCCGCCGTGGCTTTGTTGCCATTGTTGCTGAAGCCGAAGATCGCGCCATCACATTCCACGCGTGGACTGTTGCTGGCGTAGATGCCGCCGCCATTATCGGCCTGATTGACCAGGATTTGCGGCGGGATGTCGAAGTAGTCGTCCAGCCAGATGCGCGACCCGCCGCCCAGATAGAACGCACCACCGTTGCCACCGGCAATGTTAGATGTGGACTGAACATCGCCGTACACATCAAAGAACGCGCCCGCGTCGGCATAAGCCGCGCCACCGTCGCTGCCGGCGTTGTTGGTGTTGAGGTTCAGCGTCTGCCCGCCGGTCGCATAAAGTTGAACGACATCGGTGTTGGCGACGTACACGGCGCCGCCGTCACCGCCAGCGACGTTCACCGCCAGATAGCTGGCGCGGTCGCCGCCCGCATTAAAGTCGGCGTCACCCGTGCCGACTACAGCCACCGCGCCGCCGTTGCCGCTGGCCCCGTTGAAGCGGAAGTCCCACCAACCGGTCGCGTCGAGCGTGCCCGCATCCAGATAGATCGCGCCGCCGTGCGTGCTGGCCGAGTTGTTCTGGAAGGTTGCATTGTTGAGGTTGATGTCGGCCGCATTCGTCGCCGCAATCGCGCCGCCCACACCGCCCGTAGCGCGGTTGCCAACAAACGCCGATCCGCCCAACACATCGAGCCGGCTCGTGCCGAACATCCGCACGCCCGCACCTAGATTGGGCGTGGTGTTCGTCTGCACCTGCGTGTTGCTCAGTGTGACGGTCGCGTCGTAGATGTACAGGCCCGCGCCGCGCCCGTCAAATGCCGACGGCAGTGCGTGCCTCTCGATGCGGCTGTTGGTCGCCGTCAAGATGCTGCCCTGTCGCACGTACGCGCCGCCGCCGTAGCCGGTGTTGACATTGGTCAAGGTGTTGCTGGCAACAACGGTGTTGCTTAGCGTCGCGTGCGTGTTGTTGAACAGATACAGGCCGCCGCCATTCAGCCCCCCTGCGCTGATCGAGTTGGGCTGGTTCGTGCCCGTGCCG
The DNA here is from genome assembly GCA_030834835.1 of Thermoflexales bacterium. Lineage (GTDB taxonomy): Bacteria > Chloroflexota > Anaerolineae > Fen-1058 > Fen-1058 > JAGOBP01. Next base: position 6,049 of record JAUQXD010000661.1, read on the forward strand.
CCGACCGTGGCATTGGTCAGCGTGATGACGCCGCCCGTGGCATACAGGCCGCCGCCCGAATTCGACGCGTCGTTGTTGATGATGCGGCCCGCAAAGTCCAATTCGCTGGTCTCGACGTACAGGCCGGCCCCTAAAATGGCGGAGTTGCCATTGCCTGCCTGCACGTCGTAACCGACGTTGGTGCCGCTGGCCGCTTTGAACAGACTGCTATCGAAGAGATATAACCCGCCACCGTTATTCGTGGCCTGATTCTGCAAGATGGTGCTGTTGCCGCCCAGCGAGTAGATGTGCGAGTGACTGGCATAGATGCCGCCGCCGTCATAAGCGGTGTTGCAGCAGGGCGCGCTCTCGCCGATGAAACTGGACGTGGTCATGGTGACGACCGCGTCACCCGACGCGAAGATACCGCCGCCGCGACCGGTTGCGCCCAACGCTTGATTGGCATGCATGTCGGCGTTACTCAAGTAGAGTGTGCCGCCGCTGACATACGCGCCGCCGCCATCGGTGGTCGAGCAGTTGCCGGTGATGTCACTGTTGGTATCCAGCGCGTTCAAACGCCCGTACACAATCGCGCCGCCGCCCGAAGAACCGGTGTTGTACTGCACCAGCGAGCCGTTAGTCAGCGTGACCTGACTGCCGCCGCCGATGTACATGCCGCCGCCGCTCGCGCCGTTGTTGTGAACCAGATCGGTATTGTCCAACGTCGCGTGACTGCTGCCCAGTAGATCGATACCCGCGCCAAACGACGAACCCCAACCCAACTTGAGGTTCCTCAACGTCACGATACTGCCGCCGCTCAGATCGACCACACTGCCAGCCACTACGCCGTCGAGCCGCGACACCGTGCCAGTGACGATGGCCGTGCAGGTGGCGTTGTAACCACCCTCGATGGTGAGGTTCTTGCCGCTGATGTCGATGTTTTCCGCGAAGAAGTCGCCCATCACACGCACGGTCTGGCCGTTGCTCGCCGCGTTGATGCCTTCTTGCACGGTGTTATACGCGCATGCACCGTTGACGCCCACGCGGAACGCGTGCGGGGCCGTTGGAGCAGAATACGTGATCGGGTTGGCGCGGGCCGCGATTTGTTCCTGTGCTTCAGTAACTTCGCTATCGATCACCTCTCGCACTTCTGCACTCGATTGATCCGCAAACGCGATCACGGCTTCCGGTCCCGCATTGCGTGCGACATCGAACTCGCGCAGCGCAGAGTTGAGACGATCGGCTCTGGCGCGATCGGCCTCGTTGGGGCGTGACGGATCGATCGGGCTGTAGGACAAATCTTCTTGCGAAGCGAAGTTGGCTAACGGTCCTCCCGCATCCGATCGATCTTCCGCGCGACCGAGCGGCCCTTGCAGCGCGAAGTCGTCGCCTTCACTGTTGCGGATCAATGTTGACATCGCCAGCAGCGGCGTGTTATCGACGGTGGCCTGACACAGACCCGCATTCAACACGCGGCAACCCTCGCAGGCCAGCGAATAATCCTGCGGCCCTTGCGGCACCGTCGTGCCGATGACGCGCACCAGCCACGTGCCTTTCTGCGGCGCGGTCACCGTGACCTGCTCTTGATTGTCGCGGTTGTTCACGCCGCGCGTGGCAAGGTTGGCCGGATTTGTCGGATCGAGAATCCACGGTCGCCAGAGTGTGCCATCGGGCGCGACCAGTTCCAGATTGAGGTTGTTGATCAGCGCCGTCGCCGCGTTGAAGGTCGCTTCGTAATCGTCCCACGCCAGAGACACTTGCGCCGGGTTGGCGGTATCGGTGACGGCGAAGGTGTACCAATCGGTTTCGCCCTGCGCGACGTTGGCTTGCTGCAGACCGCGTCGCTGGATCAGATCGACGGCCTGCTGAATGCGCACCTGCCCAAAGCCCCATTGATAATCCGGGCCGGCGTTGCCGCGATCGTCGGCGGTTTGCATGAGGATGGCCTTGGCCGTGGACGGCCAGAAGTTGCCGCTGGTCGAATACGTCGTGCGATACTGCTGCAGCATTAGCGCGATGCTGCCCGCGACCGCCGGTGACGCCATCGACGTGCCCTGCATCACATCGTAGGGATAGCAGTAGTCATCGCCGCTGCCATCGCAGTCGCGACTGCTGTTGTTGATGAAGGCATTGGGCACGGTGGATTTGATGCCGCCATCGCCACCGACCTGTTCACCGCCCGCCACCACGATCGGCTTGATGCGCCCGTCGTCGGTCGGCCCCCACGAACTGAACGTGGTCATGCTGCTGTCGTTGGTGTTGGACGCGCCCACGTGAATGGGGTTCTTGGCAGCGGCGGGTGGCGCGCTCGTGCCGTAGCCGGTGGCGCTGCACGTGCTGGGGCGTTCGTTGCCCTGCGCCCACGTGGCGATGTATTTGTCGCCCACACCGACGACCGCGTTGCCGCCACGAATCATCTGATCCATTAGCACTTCAGTCGCGCCGTAGTTACCCATCAGCGTACAGCTCAGTGGATAGTTGAGGTAGATATTGGAGCCGAGGCTGGCATTGCCCACATCCGCGCCATAGGTGTTTTGCGCGGCGGCCCAATCAGCCTCGATGTCGCCGGGATTGTTGTAGAATAACATGCCCACGCCATTCCACTCGTAGCCGTAAGAGATGATGTCCGCGCCGGGGGCCATGCCGCGCCACTGCAAGGCGCTGCCGCCATTGGCTGCGCTGAGGCTGCCACTACCTGCCGCCGTGCCCGCGACATGGTTCGAGTGATCGCTGAGCGTGGCAACATCGGGCACGGTGATGCGCCCGGAAAAATCAGGATGGGCGGCGCTCACGATGCCGCCGTCGTAGATCAGAATATCGATGCCGCTGCCGTTCAAGTTGTAAGGCGCGGCTTGCACGGTGTTCACGCCGATCTGCGTGCGGATGCCGTCATTGGCTTCGCCCAGCGGCGGCAGCGCCGCTTCGATCCACTGGATCGCGTCTTCGGCGGCCAGCGCGCGGACGTTAGCCTGTGGCATCTCCACCATCAGCATTCGAATGCCGATCACTTCGCCAACGATCTTGCCGCCGTGCTGTTCAACCAGCGCGCGGCCTGCCTCAAGCGTTTCGTCCTGATGCATCACCACCGAGACGGCCGCCGTCCCATCGGGTGCGAGGTTCCAACTGCCCCATTCGCCGGAACGGATCATCGGATCGAGTTTGTCGTCGATAGTGAGCGCGCCCGCCCACGTTACGCCGGGCCGATCGAGAATCGCAGCGGGATCGTTCGCGGGCACGGACGCAATCCACGCGTTATCGGGCACGTAGGCGAGCAGCTTCACACCCGATTGATCCAACGCGGCCCTGGCGGCTGTGCCGGGGATATAGTCGAGTTGTACCATCACGTGCACGCGCGATTGATCAGTGCGGGCCAGCGAGGCCAGCGCGGATCGATCGGGTGCGGACGGAACGAATTCGCGTGACTTAAGGTAAATCGTGGGGCCGCTCGTGGCGGATGGTTGCGTGGCAACGCTCGGCGCAGGCTGCGCATTCGCCACTGGCGTTATCGGCGCGGCAACACCGATCAGGCTAAACAGCAACGACACGATCAACCCGGAATGCAAGATACGCAATCGCAACATCGGACTCCTCCCAGAGTACAAAGTGATGCAACCGATGAGTGCAGGAATGCGGAAAATATGGCTGGATTCCAGTATAAAACAACATCGTGTCAATTCTGGGTCTGAATTCGGTCAAAGCTGAGGTGTGGTAAAATTCCAGCAGTCAAGGGATGCAGTCGCCTCGTTTCACTCGTCATCGCGCAGCATCACTCGTCAGAAGCAGGAGTTTCAATGAAGTATCACTTACACGTCTTCGGCTGCCAGATGAACGAAGCCGATGCCCAGCGCGTGGGGTCCGAACTCGAAAAAATCGGCCTCACCCACA
>JAUQXD010000662.1 GCA_030834835.1 Thermoflexales bacterium
GATTTGTTAGCCCAGAGCTGGCACACGCAGCACCTGGCCGCAGACTGGCTTATCCCGGTCCCCCTACACCCGGCACGCCAACGCGAACGCGGCTATAATCAATCTGAACTACTCGCTCGACGTCTGTCCCAATGTGTGAATGTGCCGCATTCAGCCACCGCTTTGACTCGGACACGCCTGACCGCCGTGCAGATGACACTGGATGCCGCCCAACGCAAAGCCAATGTGGCGGGCGCCTTTGCCACAGCCGACGCGCGGCTGCGCGGCGCGCGGGTCGTTGTCATCGACGACGTCTGCACCACCGGGGCCACGCTGGATGCGTGCGCGGCGGCGCTGCTGGCGATGGGCGCGGCGTCGGTGGTCGGCCTGACCGTTGCTCGAACACCTTAAGAGGCGCGGGCCTCTTCATAAAGGAGAACGAAAATGAACATCGTCGTTCGCGGTCGCAATATCAATATCACACCCCGGTTGGAAGAGTATGTGGACAAGAAGGTCGGTAAACTCGATCGGTATCTGCCGACGATCGACGAAGCACGCATGGAGTTGGCGGTCGAAGAGACGCGCAGCGCCCAGCACAGCCAGATTGCCCAGTTGACGGTGCGCAGCCGCGGCCGTATCTTGCGCGCCGAAGAACGCGATCAGGACATCTTTGCGGCGATCGACGCCGTGTCGGAGAAAATGCAGCGCCAGATTTCGCGCTACAAAGATCGCCTCTATGAGCGCGGTCAGCAGCGTGGCACAGAGTCGGTGCGCACGCCCGAAGTCGAAGAACTGCCCGAAGTAGAGCACGAAGAAGAACCGCTGGGCACCATCGTCCGCACCAAGAAATTCCCGGTCACTCCGATGGGCGCCGAAGAAGCCATCGAGCAGATGGAACTGCTGGGCCACGATTTCTTCGTCTTCTTCAACAGCGACGTTAACGGCATCAACGTGTTGTACCGGCGCAAGACCGGCGACTACGGCCTGTTGCAGCCCGAACTCGCCTAGCGCTATTGCCCTTCAACCCGACGCGGGAGCCTGTGTGCTCCCGCGTTTCTGTGTGAGGCGGTCATGTCTCAATCGATTGGTTTGGTCATGTTTGCCGGCGGCGAGCGCGGTACACACCCGTTGCTGGATGACATGCGGCGCATTCGGCAGGCCTGCGCGCGCGATGCGCTGGAACGAGCGATTGCGACTAACGCCTATCAGCCGCTGATGGTGGCGACTGATGATGCGCGCTGGGCGGAAACGCTCGGCGATCTCCCCGTCTCGATCGAACTTGACCCGCCCGATCGGCCGTTTCACTTTGGGCAGCGCCTGGCCGAAATCGTGACGCGCCATGACCTCCAGCGGATCTTATATTTGGGCGCGGCGGCCTGTCCGTTGCTGACAACCGATCAATTCAAATTGATTGCTGATACGCTTCAGTCGCAAGAGCGATTAGTGATCGCCAACAACATTCACTCCACCGATTGGGCGGCGATTGCACCAGCCACCATCATTGCCGATTGGATCGAGCGCCTGGAGGCCGACAATGGCCTGGGCTGGGTGTTGTCGAACGATGCGGGCCTTACCCCGCTGACATGGCCTGCTTCGCCCGCCACCCGATTGGACATCGACGTCCCTATCGATGCGCAAATCGCCGCGCTGCATCCGGCCTGTGGCGCTCAGCTGCGTCGCGTCATGACCGATGTGGCGTGGAGCGATGCCCGGCTGCACGCCGCGCGCGAAGTGATCAAGACGCGCGCCTCACGTTTGACCTTGATCGGACGTGTCCCAGCCTGGGCGTGGGCGCAATTGGAGAAATCGGCGCAGTGCTGGACGCGCGTCTTCAGCGAGGAGCGCGGCATGCGGGCGGCGGGACGGTTAGGCAGCGGTCAGGTCCGATCGTTGCTCAACGATCATCTGAATGCGGTAGGCTTAGCCAGGTTCATCGAAGAATTGTCGGCCATGACCGACGCGATTCTGTGGGATACGCGCGTGCTGTGGGCCGCGCGGGGCCTGTGGCCGAGTGAGGTCGATCGGTACGCGGCTGATCTGGGATTGGTGGACTTCATCGAGGATCCGTTTATTCGCGCCTTTACTCAGGCTGTGAACGATGCGCCGATCCCGATCGTGACGGGCGGCCATGCGCTGGTGTCGGGCGGCCTGTGGGCGCTGTTGGACTCAATGCAGAATTCATAGTTCATAATGCAAAATTCGTAATTCATAATGAGCGCGATAGCCGGCATCCCACTATGCACTATGAATTATGCATTATGCATTGCCTTACACAGCGGGTGCCGCCAGTTTTTCAATCTTGGGCCACGCCTCGTACCAGCGCTCTTCCGACAAGCCCAGTTTGTGGCGCAGTGTTTCTTCGGCCATGCCGTCGCGTCGATCGCGCACGGCGCACGTCCAGCGCAGCATTTCAAACGATAGCTGCTGTGGCAGATTAGCGCGTCGGCTGATGTCAGCCAGGATGTATTCGAGGTTGCGCGCGGTGCACGGAAAGAGTGCTTGCTGAATGCCATACTGCTGGCAATATTCGTCCAGCACAACGGGCCACTTCGGGTCGAGTTTTAATTTGCGCTCTTTGTGGTGATAACGC
>JAUQXD010000002.1 GCA_030834835.1 Thermoflexales bacterium
AGTCGCAGTTTGTCATGCTGAGCGCAGCGAAGCATCTCTTGCGCAGGCGTAGAGACCCTTCGCTACGCTCAGGGTGACGCCCTTTTGGCTACACCTGCACAATTTGCGACGTTTGTAAATGGACTTTGTGAGAGCCCTGAGGATTATCCAACTGCCTAAACTCTGACATAGTTATCGCATTATTGACGATAAACTTCTGTACATCGCGTCTCAATTGATCCGTAACGTTTAACAATGAATTTCGAGGATCACCATAGCCCGCCTTCATCATCTCATGTCGCGAACCGGTGTCATATGGCACAACGACATCATAAAACAACTGCGACACTGCTTTCGACTGATACACATTCATTGCGGCACTGGTAACAGCTCTACCATATGCATCTAGCGGAGTATCACAGACCAAGCAATGTGGATATTTGACGATTCTCTTTAACAGGGGGCCCCCGCTGCTAAGCCACTGGTCACGTAAAACCTCGAGGTACGGAATTGCAGCTGCATTTCGCGGATGAGGCTTCGTTCCCTCTAAAACAGCGCTCTGCAACGAATCCCTATAAGGCGTCCAAAGGTTTGCGAAGTGGGCTAGAAACTGCGCAAACGTGAGGTCGTCTCGAATTATCCAATGCCCATTGCAACCGTGTTTCCTACAAAAGCAGTCTTCGTTACACGGACAAGAGATAAACACATAACAATCTGAAATTGCTTTATGCTCCCATTCGGGATAGCGTGTCCGTTTCGTCGAAGCGACGCGATTGGACTCTTTGATCCGGTCTACTACTTCTTGAATGTTAGCCGTGCCAATTCGGAACACTGCTTCCTCCTTAATATGCGTTCCTATCGCCGACGGCGCGAAACACGGTGCGGATGATAATCTTGAGGTCCAGCAACACCGACCAGTTCTCGATGTACCACAAATCGTACTTGGTGCGCTCGATGATCGAGGTATCGCCGCGCAGACCATTGACCTGCGCCCAGCCCGTCATGCCGGCCTTCTCTTTGTGGCGCTCCATGTAACGAGGAATCGTGCGCTGGAATTGCTCGACGTAGACGGGGCGCTCCGGGCGCGGGCCGACCACGCTCATTTCGCCCAGCAGCACGTTAATCAACTGCGGAAATTCGTCCACGTTGAGCTTGCGCAGAATCGTGCCCAGCCGCGTGCGGCGCGGATCGTTTTGCCGGGTCCAGCCAGGGCCGTTGGCTTCGGCATCCTGCCGCATGGAGCGGAATTTCAGCATCAGGAACGGCCGCGCGTCCAGGCCCATGCGCTCCTGCACATAGAACACGGGACCGGGCGATTCCAGTTTGATCAAAATTGCCAGCAGGAACATGAACGGCGAGAGCAGCACCAGGCCGATCGCGCTGATGGTGACATCCATCAGGCGCTTCACGGTCACCCGCCAGCCACGCAGCCGCACATCGCGGATACTCAACAGCGGCAGGCCGCCCAGATCGTCAATCGACACCTGGTTGGCGATGATCTGAAACACATCCGGGAACACTTTGATGCTGAGGTCGGCCTTGGAGCACTTGGAGATCAGATCGAGAATCTCGTCGTGGGCGGCTTCCGGCAGCGCGATGATGACTTCGTCGATCTGGTGTTGATCGATCAACTGCGGCAAGTCGTCAGACCGACCGAGCACCGGCCGCCCCGACAACTCGGTCAGTTCACCGTTGCCGTTTTTGCTGACAAAGCCCACGACTTCGTAACCCAGATAGGGCGAACTCTTGATCTTGTCCAGCACCAGCTGGCCGATGTCGCCCGTGCCGACGATCAGGGCACGATCACGCCCGACGCCTCTGATTTGCAGCCGCACCTGCAGCGCACGATACAGCCAGCGCCCCAGCGTGAGCAGCAAGATCGTGAAGAGCCAGGCATAGATGATCAGCACGCGGGGAAAATCAAACTCGAAGGATTTGAACAGCAGCGTCGAAACAGCCACCGACATCATGGTGCCGATCGAGGCCGCGCCGAACACCGCGTAGAACTCGTCGATCTTCGAGACGGCGCGCACCAGATGGTACAGCTGGGACGAAAACGCGACGATGACAATCGCCACGACCTGCACCAGCAGCATCCCGGCGTAGTCGCTCAGAGGGCCCAGTTTGACGTTGGGATCGATCTTGACGCTCTCGGCGCGGAGGGCGTAGGCGATCAAGAACGCCAGCGCGATCATCAGCGCGTCGGTCAACATCAGCCCGATTAC
>JAUQXD010000663.1 GCA_030834835.1 Thermoflexales bacterium
CCGATCTTCTCGACGCTCTTCTCGCACGTCATGATCGCCGTCATGTATTCGACGGGATAGTGCGCCTTCAGATACGCGGTCTGGCACGTCAACACCGCATAGTCGGCGGCGTGCGCTTTGTTGAAGCCATAGCGCGCAAAGAACTCGATGTCGGCGTAGACGGCTTCCGCCACCGACTGCTCGACACCATTGTTGATCGCACCCTTGATGAACTTCGCGCGATGGGCGTCGATCTTCTCCTTGATCTTCTTGCCGACCGCTTTGCGGATCTCGTCGGCTTCGCCGGGCTTGTAGCCGGCCAGCGTCACGGCCACCTGAATGATCTGCTCTTGATAGACGATGATCCCGTAGGTCTCCGACAGAATCGATTCAAGTTTGGGGTGGTGATACTTGATCTCTTCTTCGCCATGCAGGCGCTTGATGTACGACGGGATGTAGTCCATCGGGCCGGGGCGGAACAGCGAAATGCCGGCCACGATATGCTCGAACTTGTGCGGGCGCATCTCCATCAACATGCGCCGCATGCCGCCGCCTTCCACCTGAAAGACACCCAGCACATCGCCGCGCGACATCAACTCGAAGGCCTTGCGATCATCGGTCGGGATGTTGTTGAGATTGAGTTCGATACCGTGGTTCTGTTTGATCAAATCGCACGCCTTGCGCATGATCGAGAGCGTGATCAAACCGAGGAAATCGACCTTCAGCAACCCGATCGAATCCACCACGCCCATTTCGAACTGCGTGATCGATTCGAGCGGGCTTTCGCCGCCATCACTCTTGGTGGGGCGGTGCAGCGGCGTGTATTCCACCAACGGTCGATCGGAGATGACGACGCCCGCCGCGTGGGTGCCGATGCTGCGCACCGTGCCTTCCACGGTGATCGCATTGTCGATCAGTGTGCGGGTCTGTTCGTTGGCGTCGTATTCCTGCTTGAATTCAGGGATCGTCTCCAACGCGTCCCGTAGTTTCACCGCTTTGCCCGGCACGGCCGGAATGAGCTTGGCAATGCGATCGACGTCGGACAGCGGGATGTTGAGGGCGCGGCCCGTGTCGCGGATGGCCGCGCGCGCGCCCAACGTGCCAAACGTGATGATCTGCGCGACCTTATCTTTGCCGTATTTGTTGACGGAGTAGTTGATCATCTCCGCGCGCCGATCGTCGGGGAAGTCCATGTCGATATCGGGCATGGAGATGCGCCCCGGATTCAGGAAGCGCTCGAAGATCAAATTGTGCGGCAGCGGATCGAGGTTCGTAATGCCGCTGGTGTACGCCACGATCGAGCTGGCGCCCGAACCGCGGATGTTCCACCAGATGTCACGCTCGCGCGCATAGCGCGTCAGGTCGGCCACGATCAGGAAGTAGGTGTCGAAGCCCATCTTGCCGATGACGCTCAATTCGTAGTTGAGCCGCTCCCGCACGACGGGATCATCGGCGCGCGCGCCATAGCGTTGACGCAGACCTTCTTCGCACACTTGCCGCAGACGATCGGCCGCCGTCACGCCGGGCGGCAGCTCAAACTCCGGCAGGTGATAGCCTTTGCTGCTCAGATCGACGCTGCACATCTCGGCGATGTCGAGGGTGGACTTCAGCGCATCCGGCACTTCGCTGAAGAGCGCGTGCATCTCGTCATAGCTCTTCAAGTAATACGAGTTATCCGTCATCCGCATGCGATCGGCCTGCGACACCAGCGAGCCGGTGCCGATGCAGATCATCAAGTCTTGTGCGGGCGCGTCTTCCTGCTTGATGTAGTGCGCGTCGTTGGTCGCCACGGGCCGCACGCCAAACTCTTTCGCCAGCGTCAACAACTGCCGGTTGATCGAAACGAGTTCTTTGAAGCCCTCGTGCATTTGCAGCTCGATATAGAATCGATCACGCCCGAAGACATCCACGTACCAGCCCATCGCCTTGCGCGCTTCGTCGATCTGACCGTCGGCCAAATAGCGTGGAATCTCCGCCGCACCGCAGCCCGTCGTGACGATCAAGCCCTCGTTGTACTGCGCCAGCGTTTCCTTATCGACGCGCGGCTTGTAATAGAAGCCTTCCAACTGCGAGAGGCTGGCTAACTTCAGCAAATTCTGATAGCCCGCATCGTTTTGCGAGAGCAGCAGCAGGTGATAGGGACTCTTGTCTTTGTTGGGATCTTTGTCGAAGCGCGAGCGGCGGGCGAGGTAACCTTCCATGCCGATGATGGGCTTGATGCCCGCCTTCCCGGCTGCATTGAAGAAGTCGATGACGCCAAACATCGCGCCATGATCGGTGATCGCCACCGCGGGCTGGCCCATTTCTTTCGCCCGCTTGACGATCCCGTCGACTTTGCTCAGGCCATCCAATATGGAATATTCACTGTGAACGTGAAGATGAACAAATGACATGCACTACCTTCTTTGATCGATGAGAGAGGAGACAACAAGAAGAACGCGTGTTTGATTATAGTCAGCCCACCCCGCGAGTCAAGGCACAAATCACTGACTTACCGTTCAACTGGAGTAAGTTTAGCATATCTGCCCGTGCTCGATCAATTGTTGATCGCGTACAACACTGCTTCGCTTCAACCTGGTATAATTGCCAGCAGTCGTCAATCCAAA
>JAUQXD010000664.1 GCA_030834835.1 Thermoflexales bacterium
CGACCACATCGCAGACCGACTCGCCCTAGACTTGTTCCGCGAGGCCGCCGCCCAACCGCGAGCTTCGACCCTGAGTTTCTTGCACAGCGCGAGAGCAGGAGCGTGAACGTGTCGGTAATCATGCTACAGTGTCCAAAATTGTCGCATTTACCTTTTTCGTCTGTCACTTTTGTCGTATAACATACTCACTGCGCCTTAGTATAGCCCCGCGTCAACGCTAAACTCCACCAGGCTCGGTTTCCAGCCAACCCGACCTCCAGAAAATTTCTCGCGCTCGGTGTCCCGCCAGACTGACCGCGAAAACGGTTCTTTGGGTCGTCTTCCAGCCAGACTGACCGCAAGGAATCTTCTCACAGTCAGTTTCCAGCCGAATCGACCACAAGGGAATTGCTCACGGCCGGTTTCCAACCAAACCGGCCAAAAGGGACTTTCTCAGGGCCGATTTCCAGCCAGATTGACCAAAAGGGAGTTGCCCGACGAATTTTTAGCATAAAACCTTATCAAAATTGCAACAATACTTGCGCTCATTTCTGCCCGTAGTGCGATAATCGCGTTGTTGTCTATCTTTTCGCAATAGGAGCGTAATGATGTCAGGCACGATGAAGTTCGATGTACAAAGTGCGTTGGAATTGCGGTGGGGTACGACCGACGAGGCCATCATCAAGCATGGTGCATCATTCCTGGCCTTTGAAGAGCACCGCCCGTGCCGCCGAACTGGTGCGGCAGGCCGACGAGCAGTTGCGCCCGCTGATGGAGAAAGTCATCCTGCGCCTCAAGAACCGTCATGCGGATAATCTGGCCGAGTTGGAAGCGCATGGGCTAAAGACCAAAGTCGGGGCGCGCGGCGTCACCGTCACCAAGCCCAAAAATACTGCCGACTGGCGCGCCTTCTGCCTGGCCTATGTGGACAAAGAATCGGCGTTGCCCGCCGCCAGCCAGATCACCGATCCGCCGCTGAGTCAGTTGACGGCCATCGCGCAGGTCTTACGGGACAATCAGGCCGCCCGCACCACCCAGACCACGCGCCGCCAGATGAGCGTCGCCACCCGCACCGCCGCCGCGCAAACCCTGCTGGACGCGCTGCAAGCCGCCGCCGTCCTCATCGTCCTGCGCTTTGGCGGCCAGGTGACCTTCGATTTGCAACAATGGGGGTATGACGTCGTCGCGAAGACAGCGCCAGCGCCGAAGCCGATCGAAGAGCCGACCCCGACCGAACCAACGAATCCGTAATCGCATCGTGTAGGGCAGATCCTCGAAGATGCCGCGCAGCGTGGCGGCACGTGTCTGCCCGGGGCGAACACATGGATTCGCCCCTACAAATGACAAACGCATCAGCCGCCGACGATGTCTCACCAGAAGTGAGCGCCGCCGACGGCTGATGTGTTCTTGATCGAACGAGTTACTACTCCGGCTTCCCCGCCCACTCATACGCATACAAATGCGTCAGCAAACGAAAGCCGTTATGCGCCAGAATCGGCTGGCTCATCGGGCTGGCGCCCGTGACCAGAAACCGATACCCGCGCCGAATGGCCTCCTGCACTCGCACCGCCAGCAAAGCCGTATATAATCCGCGCTGACGGTAAGTGGGCAGCGTCGCGCCGCCGAACAGGCCCGCAAACTGGCAGTGCGGATGAAAGTACACCCAACTGGCGCAGGCCGGTTGATCATCCACATAAGCCACGTAGACATTGAGATAGTTGGGGACTTGCAGATGTTCGCCCAGCCGCTGCGTGAGCCAATCGAAGTTGCCGCCCCAGATTTGCGCTTCGATTTGAGCGACCTCATCCAGTTGATCGGGCTGCGTGATGGGCCGCACATCTGCCATGACCGGGGCCAGCAGCGCAGATGAAGCCTGTTGCACGTCCAGCACCATGACGGCATCGGGATCGTCATCGGGCGCGAAGCCGTGCGCGATCAGGCGCTCGGTTAAAGCGGGTGGCGAATCGTGATCGCACACGTGCCACGAAAACGGCTGATCCATCGTTGAAAAGTAGGCGATCTGGTCTTCAATCACCCGATCGATCTCCTGCTCATCCAATCGGCTGTACGCGACGTAGTTCATGCCGGGGGCCGGCTTGATGTAGCGCACCAGTCGCGGGAAGGCTTCGCGTCGGACGCGCGGCTGTTCGATCTCGATGCGGAGTTCGGTGTCGTACAGCGTGAGCAGTTCTTGTTTGTCCATCAAACCCCCTTAAGAAAGATCGTTGAGAAACTCGACACGCTCAGGAGTGACGTCGATGACACACGGCAAACCTTTCGCCGCCGATTGAGCGTGATAAAAATGCATGGGCAGAAGCAAGCGAAAGTTCGTCAGGTAATGACGCAGGCCGCCCGGTGTGAGCATGTACTTGCGCGCCGATAGTCGTTCGTTGATGCGCTGCACCTCCCGATCGACGTTCACGCTCGCCCGGCCGCTGATCCGCAAGACGCGCCGATCCGATCGATCCCGCTCGACGTTGAAGAGCACACTCACGTGCGGATTGGCTTTGACGTTGCGCGCGGCCAGCGTCCAATCGGCGGTGCCCAGCCAGACATGGCCGTTGACGGTGACGAAGTACAGCGGATTGATGCTGGGTCGTCCGTTGCCGGACAGCGTGGCGATGCGAGCGACCATGCAGCGGCGGATCACGTCGAGCACGGCGGGATCGTCAACCTGCATCGCGCACCTCGCGTACTTCGCGCAGCGTGCCGTAATCCCACGCGACGGTCTTGATCGGGATCACTTCGAACCACACGCGATCAGCGGACGCATTCGCTGGTGTATCAATCGGCTTGACGCGGCCGCGAAGGTAGATGGCGCGGAGATCGAAGAACTGCACACCCTCGTCGATAAGCAGCACGATTTCTTGATCGATCTGAAGACCGATCGCCGCCGGCAGACCGACCAGGTAGCGACCGTCTCGCCATACAAAACCGATCGGTAGCGCGCACGGCCCCGAGTCATTAGCCCAGGCTAGGCTGGCGCGCGGCACACGCTCGAGCAAATCCTGCGCTTCAATGGGATCAATCTCACGCGTGATATGCTTCAAGGCGGGTCCTTTGACGGTCAGCCCGGGCGATCGAGCGCGGTTCAAGCCTCAGGCCGTTTGCACGTAGTCGAGATACTGGTTCACGATCTTGAACCCGACTGATTCATAGAGCCGGATCGCGGCCACGTTGGAGACCCCGGTCGAAATGAACACGCGATCCATCCCGTGCGCTTTCATCCGGCGCAGGCTTTCGAGCAGCGCGGCGCGCGTCAAACCCTGGCGGCGATAGGCAGGCAGCGCGCCCACCG
>JAUQXD010000665.1 GCA_030834835.1 Thermoflexales bacterium
TGATCCAACGCTGGTCGGGCCGGGTGTCCGGGCGATTGCCGTGCTGCCCATTCGACGTCAGGCCAGGCCGATCGGCATCATGTGGCTGGGCTATGCCGAAGTCCGCACCTTCAGCGAAGCCGAAGTGAATGTGTTGGGCACGCTGGCCGGACAGGCCGCCGTATTGATCGAAAACGCGCGGCTGTTCCAACTGGCCGAAGGCGGCCGTCGCCGCTTGCAGGCCGTCTTGACCAGTACCAGCGACGCCGTGATCGTGACCGACAAAGACAATCGTGTGTTGTTGTGCAATCCGGCGACCGAGGTTGCTTTCCATTTGAAAGCCGATGCGTCAATCGGCCAGCTGGTTACCGATGTCTGGCCGGACCTGTCGATGCAGCGCCTGTTCGCGGCGGGCGACGAGCCTAAAACCCGCACTGCCGAAATTGCGCTGCCAGACGGCCGCACGTTATATGGCAGCGCCTCGGCCATCAACAGCAATGACAATCAGGTCATCGGCCGCGTGGCGGTGTTGCGCGACATCACGCATCTGAAGGAACTTGATGCGATGAAGAGCGAGTTTGTGGCCACGGTCAGCCATGACCTGCGCGCGCCGCTGACGTATATGCGCGGCTATGCGACGATGCTGCCGATGGTGGGGTCGTTGACGCCCAAGCAGCAGGACTACACCGAGAAGGTCATGGCGGGCATCGAGCAGATGACGGAACTGATCGACGATCTGCTCGATCTGGGCCGCATTGAGGCCGGGGTGGGCATCGTGCGCGAGACCTGTTCGCTCAGCGACATCGTGCGGACCGTGACAGATGCGGTGGCCGGGCAAGCGTTATCACGCGGTCTGGCGTTGACGCTGGGACGCTTGTCCGAGCGGGTGATCTATGGCGATCAAGGCTTGCTGCGCCACGCTATCACGAATCTGGTGGATAACGCTCTGAAGTATACGCCGACGGGCGGCACGATCACAGTGTCGGTTGATGAACGCGACGAAGCCATGGTGGTGGCCGTGAAAGACACCGGCATCGGCATCGCCCCCGCCGATCAAGTCCGGTTGTTCGAGCGCTTCTACCGCGTCAAGCGGCGCGAGACGATCGACATCAAGGGCACGGGTCTGGGTCTGGCGATCGTCAAATCGATTGCCGAGTGGCACCGGGGCCGAGTGTGGGTGGAGAGTCAACTCGGCGAAGGCTCTACTTTCTATATTCTGGTGCCGATGGATCATGGCGCCCACAGCGCGTTCAAAGCATAGCCCTTGTCAAATCATCGGCGCTGTGCTACAATCTCGCGCCGTTGTGCCGCCTGAATCCCATTTACACAGGTGTGCGCTTTCCGCTCCCGGCGAAGTTGGACCGGGGGCAAATCCGTGGAAAGGAGAAATATGGCTGTAAATCGACCGTATGAGGTCACCCTCGTCGTGCGCCCCGATATGGACGAGCCTGCTTTCACCGCTGTTGTCGATAAGGTGAAGGGCTGGCTGACGACCGCCGGAGGCACCATCACCCAGACTAACATCTGGGGCCGGCGCCGTCTGGCATACCCGATCAACAAACTGACTGAAGGCCAGTACGTGTTGTTGCTGGCAACCTTGCCCTCGCAAGCGCTGGGCGGGCTGGAGCGCGATCTGCGCTTGAGCGAAGAAATCCTGCGCTTCCTGATCATTCGCGCAGGCGACTAGATCACCCACCGGGAGGCTGCGCATGACCCGCGGACTGAATAAAGTCATGATCATTGGCCGGTTGGGCCGTGATCCCGAGATGCGCTACACCCCTAACGGTCGTCCGGTTACGGCGTTCAGCGTGGCCGTCAATCGATCGTGGGTTGCCGG
>JAUQXD010000666.1 GCA_030834835.1 Thermoflexales bacterium
GCCTTTGAAGCCGACACCAAGTTGCCCTTCCCGCGCGATCCGCGCAACATCGCCAAACGGGCGGAAGAGTACATGCAAGAGACCGGCCTCGCCGACGAAAGCCGCTGGGGGCCGGAGTACGAGTTCTACATCTTCGATAACGTCGCCTTTGAAAACGGCGTCAACGCGGCGTCCTATCGCGTGGACAGCAGCGAAGCTGACTGGCAGAGCGCGGCCGGCGGGCACGGCCATTTGATTCCGCTGCACGGCGGCTATCACGCCATCCCGCCGAAGGATCAGCTGTATAACCTGCGCAGCGAAATGTCGATCGTGCTGGAAGAGATGGGTATTGAAGTGAAGTACCACCATCACGAAGTGGGCGGGCCGGGCCAGTGCGAGATCGAGACCCCGATGATGGGGCTGCTGCAATCCGGCGACGCGACGCAGATGGTGAAGTACGTGACCAAGATGGTGGCGCATCGCCGCCGTCAAACGGCCACGTTTATGCCCAAACCGCTGTACGGCGAAGCCGGCAACGGCATGCACTTTCATCAGCACTTATTCAAACACAACGCCAATGTCTTCTACGACGAGAACGGCTACGGGCATTTGAGCGATACCGCGCTGTACTACATCGGCGGGTTGCTGGCCCACGGCCCGGCCGTGCTGGCGTTTACCAACCCATCGACCAATTCGTATCGACGGCTGGTGCCCGGCTTTGAAGCACCCGTCAATGCCTTCTTCTCGCTGGGCAATCGCAGCGCCGCGATTCGCGTGCCCAAGTACGCGGATCAACCGGACACCGCCCGCTTTGAATTTCGCCCGCCCGATGCCACGTGCAACATCTATCTGGCGCTGGCGGTGCAGTTGATGGCCGGGCTGGACGGCATTCGCCGCCAACTTGATCCGCGTGCGCTGGGCTTCGGCCCGATCGATCAGAATATCTTCGGCTGGAGCGATGAGCAGCGCAACGCCATCAAGCCGCTGCCCGCCTCACTGCGCGAGGCGCTGGAGGCGCTGGAGAAAGATCACGACTTCCTGCTGCAAGGCGAGGTCTTTGACGAAGGCCAAATCGCGGAGTGGATCAAAGTGAAGTCGGAAGAATATTACGGCGTGCGCAACCGGCCGCATCCGTATGAGATTCAGTTGTATTTTGATGTGTGAGTTGTGGTGATAACGAGTGACGAGTGACGAGCCGCCCGATCGAAAATCGATCGGGCGGCTTGATTTTGCGGTATGATGGAGTAGACTTTGAGTAAGCGCTTCAACATGGTTATTGAGCTTACGCGAGACTCATGGCGTGAAGACCCGATCGTCCGCTCTCCCAAACGAAGCCCATTCGCCGGCAGAGATCCGCAAGATTCTGTTGGAGCAGCGCTATTTCTACACGGCCCGGCAGCTCTGCGCCAAATGGCACATCACACCGTATCGACTGCGGCAGTGGAAACAGACCTGGCGGCAGACGCCCATCATCGGCGACAGGCGCGAGTTGGTCATCGTGGCGCTGCACCAGGGCGCGCACGACATCGCCGGCATCATCGCGCATCTGGACTACCTGGATCACGCGCGCTATACGCCGGAAGAGATTGGTGAAGTGCTGGCGCAGCTTGTACTGGAAGGGATCGCCGTCAATCACAGCGGCGCGTTGCACTACGATTGGCGTCATTCGGCCAACGATACGTCGTATATTTTTTGAGGGCGGATATTGGGCCAGAGGCCCGGCAGTATGCGCCAGGCATGTTTGACCATCCTTTACGCTGGAAGTCTGATCTTCGTAATCCTCCTGGC
>JAUQXD010000667.1 GCA_030834835.1 Thermoflexales bacterium
TTTCAACTGCCCACCGACTGGGCCAGTAGCCCGGTCAATCTGAGCGCGTATGCCGTCAACGCCACTGGCTTCCTCACCACCACATCGGCGCAAGCCTTTGACTTCACACCAACTGCCGCGATGCAGGTCAAGGTCGTGCCCATCGAATATCACTGCACCAGCGGCGGCTCTGGCACCACTACACCGGGCGCGCCTTACGACTATCTGGTGGACTACACATTCCGCACCTACCCCGTGCCATCCATCGCCTTGACCACTCACGCGCCGGTGGCCTTTTACGGGCGCTGCAACAGCAGCGGTGTGCCCCTGCCCTGGTCATCGACCGATCCCAACAACTTTACCTACTGGGAAAACATGCTCGATACTGTGACCAGCGTGTGGCAGGCCGAAGGCAGCCCCGCCATCTATTACTACGGTCTGCTGCATCTGGATTGCGGCGGCGGCTGTGTCGCCGGTATCGGCTGGATTGGACATGAGGCGGCGGTCGGCTTCGATGGCTTTGGTGCGGCGCACTCGGGCGCCAGCGACACGCACGCGCACGAGGTGGGGCACAATCACGGCCGCTATCATGCGCCGGGCTGCGGCGCGGGCGGCGCAACGTCATTCCCCTATCTCGATGGCAGCGGCCGGGCCATCATCGGCAACGCCGCCAATCCCAACTACGGCTTCGATCTCAACTCGAAGGCCATTTACACCTATGGCGGCACCTTTGATTTCATGACCTATTGCGATCCGGCCTGGGTGTCCGACTTCACGTACGAAGCGCTGTGGCAGTTCGATAACGTCACGCTGGCCGCACGCCCGATCAGCACGATCGGCGATCGGTCTTTCTTGATCAGAGGCTCGATCGATCCAGATACATCGCGCATTGACTTCAGGCCCGCCTACGCGATCAACATCCCGGCCCGATTGCCCCAACCCGGCGAATACGTGCTCGAATTGCTCGATGATCGCTCGCGCGTGATCAAGGCATATCCCTTTGCGGCGGCTGTTGCCACACCCGATAGAACTGATGCCGCCCCTGCGGCTCAGATCACGGGCTTTCATCTCACCGTACCCTATGTCGATGGCGTGAGTACGCTCCGCGTGCAATACGGCAGCGTAATCATGGGCAGTCAACTCGTCGCGTCATCCACACACACCGTGAAGGCCGCGCAGGTCCGATCGGGCCAGCTCAGCTGGTCGGGCGCGAGCGGCGCGTATTACCTCGTGCGTGCTTCCCTCGACAACGGCCACACCTGGGAAGTCATCGGTCTTGATCTGGATCGACCTGTCTTGAACCTGGCAGCGACGCGCTTCGCTGATCCGCATGCCCGGTTTGAAATTATCGCCGACTTGAAGCCATGAGCGAACGCAACCAGCCGTGAACGTCAATACTGCGAGGGCGGTTCGTCCCTCGCAGGGTTTCGTTTGCGCCGACTGCCTTCCCAATAGTGCATTCTGCAATACGTTGCAATCAAACGCACGACAAAATAGGCCGGGGAATATTTCTGTGATAAACTCAGCGCCATTGTGAAATCTTACCCGAACAGGAAACGACATGAACGCCCATCGCAAACTCATCATCATTGCATTGATTCTGGCTACCCTGGCTGGTAGCAGGCTGTCCAGCGCGCAGGCCGCGCCACACGCAACGATCACCGTTCAGTCTGCCGCGGATGATGGCACAGTAAATGCCGCCAATTGTCCTGGTGCTAATTGCCGTTTGCGCGACGCGATTGCGTATGCGGCGGCAGGCGACACAATCACGTTCAGCGGCGATTACACGATCACGCTGGCCAGCCAGTTGACGATTGAAAAGGACCTGACGATTGATGGCGCGGGGCACACTGTCGCCATCAACGGCAACCATGCCGTGCGGGTGTTCTATGTGAACTCGGGTTACACCTTCAACCTGCAAAACCTTACGGTGACAGGAGGCAATTGCGGTGACGCTTGTGGCGGCGGCGGTCTCTACAATTCCGCTGGCAGCACGGTGAATGTGGTGAACAGCACGTTCTCGGACAATATCAACCCGGACCCAAGCTTCGGCGGCGGCCTCTACAACGAGTCTGGCACGCTGAATGTAACGAGCAGCATTTTCTCCAACAACAGCGCATCCTATGCCGGCGGCGGCATTTTCAACTGGTCTGGCACGCTGAACGTGACCAACAGCACTTTCTTCAGCAATAGCGTACCCATTGACAATATCGTGCCGAACCGCTATGGTGGCGGCATCAACACTTACAACGGGACGACCACCGTAAAGAACAGTACTTTCAGCAGTAATTCGGCTGTCGCCGCCGGCGGCCTCTACGTCAATAGCGGCACGGTAACGGTGCAAAACAGCACCTTCAGCGGCAACCAGGCTGACATAGGCGGCGGCCTTTACACCGACTATGGGGCGATTACAGTGACGAACAGCACTTTCACTGGCAACTCGGCTACTGGTGCTGGCGGTATCGGCAATAACTCTGGCGCAATCACCGTGACAAACAGCACCATCACCGGCAACTCGGGCTCCATAGTTGGCGGCGGCATCATCAACAACGATGGGATAGTCACGGTGACGAACAGCATCATCGCGGCGCAGACCGCAGGCACCGATTGTGTTGGCGCGATCATCTCGCAAGGCTACAACATCGAGAGCGCCACGACCTGCGGCTTCAATCAAACCGGAGATCAGCAGAACGTAGCCAATGGCAGTCTGAACTTGCAGGTGCTGGCGAATAATGGCATCTTGCCGCACCCTTTCACCCACGCCCTGGGCGTCGGCAGCGTGGCGATCGACAAGATTCCTAACGGTGTCAATGGCTGTGTGGCAGGCGTCAGTATCGATGAGCGCGGAGCGGTTCGAGCAGGCGGCGGCACCCACGGCGGCGCGTTGTGTGATATCGGCGCGTATGAAGTTTCCGATCAAGGGCCGAACACCGTCACGCTACGTGATCTGACAGCAGCAGCCAATACCCCATCGAGTATCACCGGCGTGATGGGTGCGGCCTTTGCTTCGCTCACAATGCTAAGTGCGCTGTTGATCGGGCGGCGCGTGAAGGCGAAAGTACGGCCTTGAGATAACGCCTCCTCATCGTTACAGTTTGCAATGCAACTGCAATCAAACTGCAAGACTTCCGAGATATTGATCGGCCCGGCCATGCGTTATACTGACGCTTACCACAATTCCCCAGGTGAGCGCCTTGACCGATCAACCCGTTGGCCCCATCGAACCCGCCGCGCCATCAAGCACGCCGCAGGAAACTGCGCTGCCGCCCGCCGCGCCGCATCCATTACGCAGTGTATACACCTCCAACCTGCCCGGCCTGCTGGATCAACTGGGCATCAGTCTGGTGATAACGACCTATCAGGCCGGGAAAGTGATCCTTGCCCGCAAGGAAGGCGACGGCTTAAACACCCACTTTGTGACTTACCAGAAACCGATGGGGCTGGCAGCCGATGGGGCGCGGATGGCGATCGGGAGCGGGAACAGCATCTGGTTTCTGCGCAACATGCCCGCCGTCGCGCCTAAACTTGAACCCGTCGGCCAGCACGATGCCTGCTACATGCACCGGCGCATTCACGTCACCGGCGACATCGACATTCACGAGTTGGCCTGGGGCGTGAATGAAGAACTGTGGTTCATCAACACGCGCTTCTCCACGTTGTGTACCCTTGATGCGATCAGCAGCTTTGTGCCGCGCTGGCGGCCTAAGTTCATCTCGGCGTTGGCCCCGGAAGACCGCTGCCACCTCAACGGACTGTGCCTGCAGAACGGCCAACCCAAATATGTCACGGCGCTGGGCGAGACCGACACGCCCGGCGGCTGGCGCGCCAACAAAAAAGATGGCGGCCTGCTGATCGATGTGGCGCACAACCGCATCGTGCTGCGCGGCCTGTCGATGCCGCATTCGCCCCGCCTGTACGCCGATCGGCTGTGGCTGCTCGAATCGGGCCAGGGCAGCCTGGCGACGATCGATGTGAAGCAGGGCGCGTGGCACACCGTGGCGACGCTGCCCGGCTTCACACGCGGCATCGATTTTGTGGGGCCGCTAGCCTTCATCGGATTGTCGCAGGTGCGCGAAAGCGCCGTCTTCAGCGGCATTCCGTTAGTCGAGCGACAGGCCGAGCGCATCTGCGGCGTATGGGTAGTCAACATCCAGACCGGCGAGACGGTGGGCTTCTTGCGCTTCGAAGAGGGCGTTCAGGAGATCTTTGCGGTGCAGGCCATCCCCGCCCGTTTCCCGGCCGTGTTGGACTGGAACGACGAGCGGTTGAAGAACTCGTACGCGCTGCCCGACGCGGCGCTGGCGGAGGTGAAGATCGCGGCGCAGCCGCGCTAAATCGGCGAATCAGCGAGTCACGCACCACGCACCACGCATCCTGCATCTTGCATCTCATCAAAAGGAGAGCATGTCAACGCCATCGAAGTCGCCACCTGATGATCCTGTTCTCGAAATCACCACATCGATTCTGACTGAGGCCGCGCAGCGTCCCTGGCTGGCCGCGCTCCTCATGCGCCGCAAGCCATACTGGTTGACGAGGCTGGCCCATCTGGCACAGCGTGTGCGCGACCTGCCGCGCCACACCCGCCGCACCTTGCGCCGCAAGTTAGCATCCGGCCTGGCGGCCGCCGCGCTGCTGTTGGCGCTGGCCGGCCCGCCGCAAACCGTCTACGCCGCCGGTATCACCGTCAACGGCGACGGCACGGTCGGCACGTGTTCCCTGGCCGATGCCATCACCTCGGCCAACACCGATACGGCTACGGGCTACTGTCCGGCCGGCAGCGACGCCGACACCATCACCCTGACGGTGGACGTTACGCTGGCTGCCGCCCTGCCCGCCGTCGCCAGCGACATCACCATCGAGGGTGGCGGACATACCATTCACGGTGACGACACGTTCACGGTCCTGACCGTGCAGTCCGGCGGCAATCTCATGCTGAACCAGGCAACCATCAGCGGTGCTGCTATCCCGGGTCCCCGCCCCGCCGGCACGCCCACACACAATCGGGCGAGCAGCGGCGACCGCGACAGTGCCCTCGCCCATCACAGCGGCAAGCCCACGCACGACCGGGCGGGCATCAACCGGCCTGATGATGCTAGCAGCGGCGGCATCTATAACTCCGGCACACTGACTGTGACCAACAGCACGATCACCGGCCACACCGCCGGTTATGGTGCTGGTATTTTTAACGCTGGCGCTGCGACGGTAACCGACAGCACCATCAGCTACAACACGGCCAATTACAGTGGCGGCGGCATCTACAATGACGACTACGCCAGCCTGACGGTACAAAACAGCACCATCACCTCCAACGTAGCCGATGACTACGGCGGCGGCATCTACAACGACTCCGACGCCAGCCTGACGGTACAGAACAGCACCATCAGCCACAACGCGGCCTCGTATGGCGGCGGCGGCATCTTCAACTGGGGCGGCAGCCTGCTGGCGATCAACACCAGCAGCCTCGACGGCAATACGGCCGGCGACGGGGCCGGCCTTGCCAATGCCCACAGCACGGCAACAGTGACCGATAGCACTATCACCGGGAACCAGGCTGATTACGACGGCGGCGGAATTTTCAACTACTCCGGCGGCAGTTTGACTGTAGACAACCTCACCATCACTGGGAACACGGCCAATTACGGCGACGGCGGCGGCATCTACAACGTCCGTGGCGGCAGCACGACAGTTGAGAACAGCACGCTCAGCGGGAATACGGCCTACCGAGAAGGCGGCGGCATCTACAATTCCAACACGCTGACGGTG
>JAUQXD010000668.1 GCA_030834835.1 Thermoflexales bacterium
GATCCGTCTGGCAGCGTTGGCATACCAGCCTACATTTGGATTCTACTGTTTGGCGTGATTGTGCTGCAAGTTCTGGCTTTTGTGCGCCGCCGTCGCCAATAGGCAGTCAACAGTCGGATTCTGAGCGAGGGGGCACCTAAAGTTCCAGAGTTTGCCAGCAATCCTCAATTTGAACGAGGACGCGAGGCGGGACGCCAACGTGCGCGCGGAGCAGGGTGCAATCGGCGTCTGGGGATGTCTGACTCAGCTCTTTACAGGCCATTAAGTGATGGAACTTAGCCCTCATAACGAAAGTGGCTGTAGTATTTCGTTTTGAAACGGTTTGTTTTTGCAGAACGTTCCAATATGAAACTGTTATCGATAGAATAATTGACATGAGGCGCCTATAGGGTTATATTAAACTCGTTTGGCGAGGTAGACGCACCTGTGTGACCACTAACATCTATGATTGTCGCGAGGACACATGCATCCAGTGGTAATCGGTTGGCAACCGGGTCCAATGGCAGCAGGAATGTGGTCTTCAATTTGTGTCAGGGGCGTCTGGCAAGTCTTAGCCGTTTAGGAGCGCTGTAGGGGGCATTTGACCCGGCAGCGCTTTTATTTTCTTCAGCAGAATTACTTCACAATCGTCCGGTAGCAGCCCGTCGAATCGGTGACGTCATCCTTGGCGAAGTTTGCCCACTACACCGATTCGAAATCTTCCCCGCAGGTCCCGACGGGGTGATGTGTTCGCAAGATGCTATGGTCGGTCTGCCAATCCGGAATGAAAAGGAGGATGAGCGCCTACTAATTCGGTTTCACCAGCACCACCGTTGGGTAGTTTGTTTCAGTATTGGCGGTCGGTAGCACCCCAAATCCAAACAACACCAATCCTCGGAGGAAAACGACATGTCACCATTTTTGGGCGAAGTAATCGGCACGATGCTCCTGATCCTGTTGGGCGATGGCGTCGTCGCCAACGTGCTGCTGGGCAAAACGAAGGGTAATAACTCAGGCTGGATTGTCATTACGACGGCCTGGGCTATGGCAGTGTTCGTCGGTGCGTATGTGTCTGCACCGGTCAGCGGTGCGCATCTGAATCCGGCCGTGACGCTGGGCGTGGCGATCAACAGCGGCGACTTCTCGCTCCTGCTCCCCTATTGGGCCGCGCAAATGATCGGTGCGTTCATCGGTGCAGTACTGGTCTTCCTGCACTACTATCCGCACTGGGCTGAGACCAAGGATCCGGGTTTGAAGTTGGCAGTATTCAGCACCGGCCCGGCGATTCGCAGCACCGTGTGGAACCTGGTCAGCGAAATCATCGGCACTTTCGTGCTGATGTTCGGTATCCTCGCGATCAAGGGTGCCAAGACGGACATGGGGTCGATTCAGATCATCGTCGTGGCTTTCTTGGTGTGGGTGATTGGTCTGGCGCTCGGCGGCACGACGGGTTATGCCATTAACCCCGCCCGCGACCTCGGCCCGCGCATTGCGCACGCCGTCCTCCCGATCCCGGGCAAGGGCAGTAGCGACTGGGGCTACAGCTGGATTCCAGTGGTTGGCCCGCTGGTCGGCGCGGCGATTGCGGCCTTGCTATACGGCGCGTTGGGCAAGTTCTAAACGGGTGATACGGTTGGGCGTATTTTCCAACCGTTCACTTGTACAGGGGGGTACAACATGAAGAAACTAATCAACAAGCCAGAAGATGTCGTGATTGAAGAGCTCAAAGGCATCGAGTACGCTCACTCCGATCTGGTCAAAGTCCACTATGATCCGAATTTCATCATGCGCGCGGATGCGCCGGTGAAGGGCAAAGTGGCGGTCATTTCGGGTGGCGGTTCGGGCCATGAGCCGATGCACGGCGGCTTCGTCGGCATGGGTATGTTGGACGCGGCCTGCCCCGGCGCGGTCTTCACCAGCCCCACGCCTGATCAAATGTTGGAAGCGACCAAGGCCGTGAATGGCGGCGCGGGCGTGCTGCACATCGTCAAGAACTACACCGGCGACATCATGAACTTCGAAATGGCGGCCGATCTGGCGCGCGCCGAGGGCATCGAGGTCGAAGCGGTCGTGACCAATGACGATGTGGCGGTGCAAGATAGCCTGTACACCGCCGGCCGCCGCGGCGTGGGCGTGACCGTGTTGACCGAAAAGATCTGCGGCGCGGCCGCGGAAGCCGGTCGTTCGCTCAAAGACGTCGCCGATCTGTGCCGCAAGGTCAATGGCGCGGGCCGCACCATGGGCATGGCGCTAACCTCGTGCACCGTGCCGCACGCCGGCAAGCCCACCTTCGATCTGCCGGAAGACGAGATGGAAATCGGCATCGGTATCCACGGCGAACCCGGCCGCACGCGCATGAAGTTGAAGACTGCGGACGAGATCACCGAGATGTTGATGGAACCCATCATCGGCGATCTGCCGTACAAAGCCGGTGACAATGTCCTGCTGTTCGTCAACAGCATGGGCGGCACGCCGCTGGTCGAACTGTACATCATCTATCGCAAGGCCGTCGAAATTGCCACGAAGCACGGCCTCAAGGTCGTCCGCAATCTGATCGGGCCGTACATCACGTCGCTGGAGATGGCCGGTTGCTCGATTACCATGTTGAAGATGGACGACGATCTGACCAAACTGTGGGATGCGCCGGTGAAGACGCCGGGCCTCCGCTGGGGAGTGTAGTCTAATGTCGATCACCCGTGACGATGTGATTAGCTGGCTGAATGCGTATGGCCAGGTACTGGCCGAAAACAAGGACTATCTTACGCAGCTGGATTCGGACATCGGCGACGCCGATCATGGCGCGAACATGGATCGCGGCTTCAAAGCAGCACTGGCGAAGCTGCCGACCGTGGCTGACAAAGACATTGGCACGCTGTTCAAGTCGGTAGGCATGACGCTGGTGCAGACCGTGGGCGGCGCAGCCGGCCCATTGTACGGCACCTTCTTCATGCAGGCCGGCACCGCTTCGGCCAACAAGATGGAATTGTCGGCAACCGATTGGGCGGCAGCCCTCGAAGCTGCGCTCAACGGGGTCATCGCGCGCGGTAAAGCCAGCCCTGGCGACAAGACCATGATCGATGCTTTAACGCCCGCCCTGGTAACGTTGAAGCAGGCCGTGTCCGATGGCGCAGATATGAGCGAAGCGTTACGCCGATCTGCGGCGGCGGCCGAACAAGGCATGAAAGATACCATTCCGCTGGTGGCCCGCAAAGGGCGCGCATCGTACCTGGGTGAACGAAGTGCAGGACATCAGGACCCCGGAGCAACGTCGTCGTACATGATGCTGAAGGCGGCGGCGGATACCTGGGGGAAGTAAGCAGCGCGATCGGGGGCGTGGGTCAATCGGCACCCACCACCCCACGCCCAATCGCACCGCGGTCACTTACCACCCACCTCTATCACAGGAGATTACACCATGGCAAAGTACGCAGCTGCAATCGATCAGGGCACGACCAGCACCCGTTTCATGATCTTCGATCATGCTGGCAAGGTCGTGGGCATCGATCAAAAAGAGCACGAGCAGATTTACCCCAAGCCGGGCTGGGTTGAGCACGACCCGATGGAAATCTGGGGCGCCACGGAAGCCGTAGTTGCCGGCGCGCTGGCCAAGACCGGCGTCGAATTGAAAGACATTGCCGCGGTCGGTATCACCAATCAGCGCGAGACCACTGTCGTGTGGGAGAAAGCCACCGGCAAGCCCGTTTACAATGCGATCGTGTGGCAGGATACCCGCACCGATGCGATCTGCAACGAACTGGCCAAAGATGGCGGCCAAGATCGCTTCCGCGCCAAGGTTGGTCTGCCGCTGGCGACCTACTTCTCTGGCCCGAAGGTGAAGTGGATTCTCGACAATGTCGACGGCGCTCGCGCCAAAGCTGAGAAGGGCGAAGTGCTGTTCGGCAACATCGACACCTGGGTCATTTGGAATCTGACTGGT
>JAUQXD010000669.1 GCA_030834835.1 Thermoflexales bacterium
TGGAGTAAGTTTAGCATATCTGCCCGTGCTCGATCAATTGTTGATCGCGTACAACACTGCTTCGCTTCAACCTGGTATAATTGCCAGCAGTCGTCAATCCAAAATCAGAAGCCTGCTCATGCCCGAATTACCCGAAGTTGAAACGTTGGTGCGCCGTCTGCGCGAGCCGGTTATCGGCCGCACGATCATCAACGCCACCGTGAAGTGGCCGCGCACGATCGGCCGTCCCGCACCGAAAGAGTTTGTGCGCCAGGTACGCGGCCTTACAATCCAGTCGATCACTCGCCGCGCCAAGTATCTGGTGTTTGGGCTGTATCCGCATCCCGCTACGCGGGATGCGGATACAGCCCCACAGTTCCTATTGATTCATCTCAAAATGAGTGGCAAACTAAGCGTGGTGAATGGCGACGCGCCCGGCCTGAAGCACGATCGCGTCATCCTCGATCTGGACAACGGCCAGCAGCTGCGCTTCAACGACATCCGCAAATTCGGGCGCATGCACCTGGTGCCAGACGTGGACGATGTCACCGGCGCGCACGGGCCGGAACCGCTCGATCGGGCGTTTACTTTGCCCCGGTTTCGTGAGATGATTAAGGCGCGCTCGGGCGCGATTAAGCCGTTGTTGTTGAATCAGCAGTTCTTATCGGGCGTGGGCAACATCTATGCGGATGAATCGCTCTGGTACGCAAAAATCCATCCGCAGCGCACCGCCGACTCATTGAAAGACGCCGAGATCGCCGCGCTGTACAAATCGATCCGGCGCGTGCTCAAACAGGCGATTGACGATCAGGGTACCGATGCGGGCGACGGCGTCATCGAGGGCGACTACCGGCCGCGCGTGTACAATCGTCAGGATCGCCCGTGTTATCGCTGTCATCGACCCATTCACAAGACCGTAGTGGGGCAGCGCGGCACACACTTCTGTCCACACTGTCAACGAAGGCGAGGCTAAAGCATGTCCATTCCAGACGATCGCTTTTTTATCATTGCCGGAATTGTGGGCCTGGCGCTCGTGTTGCTGGCCGTTGGCCTGATCGCCGCCCTGCGCGGGCGCAATAAACCGACGATCGACGAATCGCCGATCGATAGCACGCCGGCCCCGTCCTGGGTGAAAAACATCGCGGGTGCGGCCGGCAAGACCCTGACCGGCGCCGCGCCGATCGTCAACGCGTCCGCTGAGGCCATCGTGGTGCTGCGAGATGCCGCCTCCAACGAGTGGGTGGTCGAAGTCAACGGCATGCGGTATCAGAACCTGAAAGACATTCACGATGATAAGGCCGCCGACAAAGTGCTCGCTGCGATCGGCGGCTTGCAGCGCTTTGTCGGCACGATCCCGATTGCGACGGTAGCCGCCGCACCCGCGATCGACCAACCGGCGACCGGTCCCGTCCCGATCGTCCCTGCCGGCGAATCCATTCCGTTCGTGCCGCCAGACAGCGTGCCCAGGCTTGAACCCGCGCTCGTGACCGCGTTGGCGCACGCTTCACCCGTCACCAAGCCCAAATATCCGGCTCCGGCGGGCAGCATTCTCGATCAGATCGAAAAAGTACTGCAGCGCAACTTGCTTAAAGACCCGGAGTTGATGGCGCGGCGTGTTCACATCGGCGCGGCCGCCGATGGTAGTCTCTTGATTGAACTGGATTGGAGCACATACAAATCGGCCGACGAGGTGCCCGAAATCCGGGTGCGCGATTTGATCAAAGCCTCCATTCAAGAATGGGAACGCACCGCCTGATAAAAAACTGCCGAAGTCCAAACGACTTCGGCAGTTTTCATAGCCGCTGATCAAATTCTTCCAGAATCTGTTTCTCCAACGCCAACCGATCGTCCGGCGGCAAGAACGAGGCCCGGATCGCATTGCGATTGAACGTTCGCAAATCGCGCAGGCCCAGCCCCATGCCTTTGACCGTCACCAGATATTCATCGGTCAGCGTCGTATCCGAGACACTGGGATCGTCCGTATTCACGGTCACCGATACGCGCATCTGGTACAGATCGCGCAGCGGGTGATGGCCGAAGTTGGGCATCACACCCGTTTGTAAATTGCTGGTCGGGCACACTTCCAGGGTGACGTTGCGCTGGCGGATCAGCTGGATCACGGCCGAATCTTCAATGGCGTGAATCCCGTGCCCGATCCGGCTCGCGCCCAACTCCTCGATCGCCTCACGCACATTCTCAGCGCCGCCCGCTTCGCCGGCGTGCACCGTGATGCCCAGGCCCTGTTCGGCTGCCCGGCGGAACAGGGGCGCAAATGGCCGCGCCGAGTGCAGGGTTTCATCGCCGGCCAGATCAATCCCGGCGATGCCGCGATCCTGACAGGCCAGCGCCACCTC
>JAUQXD010000670.1 GCA_030834835.1 Thermoflexales bacterium
AGCCTGGGCGCGTGCAAACTCAAGGCCGTGGCCGGCGAGGGCGAAGCATTCGTCAGCGGCACGTATGATCCCGGCGATACGGGTGTGCCGGTGCAGGTGGAGCAAGACGGCGGCACAGTCCGCATCAAGCAGGACTATAAATCTTTCTTCCCGTTCGCGTGGTTCAGCACGCCGCCCAAATTCGATTTGACATTGGGCAAAGCTCAGCCGTACGCCATGACGATCGAAATGGGCGCGAGCGAGAACGCCTTTGAATTGGGCGGCCTGCCCATCACGCGCCTGAACATCAAGCAGGGCGCGGGCAAGAGTGACATCAACTTCGCCGCACCGAATCCGCAGCCGCTGAGCGTCATTAACTTCGAATCGGGCGCGATGGCGCTGGAGATGACGAATCTGGCGAATGCGAATTTTGCCCAGATGAAAGTGGACGGCGGCGCAGCGGGCTACAAGTTCGATTTCGGCGGCACGCTGCAACGCGACGCGCACGTGAAGATCACTACCGGCATGTCGGGCGTGGAGATCACCATCCCGGCCACGACGGCGGCCAAAGTCAGCGCGGAGACGGTGATGGGCGGCCTGAATCTGGGCGACGGCTTCACCAAGAAGGACGGCGCGTTCTGGACCGAGGCGGCCCTCAAAGGCCAGACCCCGCTGTTGACCATCGAGGCGAGTGTCTCGCTGGGCGGGTTGACGGTGAAAAGCAAGTAATCGGGAAACAAGTAGGCAAGGAAACAAGTGAGATTCCTTGTCTACTCATCTACTCTTTGGAGGACATCATGACAACAACGCAAGCCGTAATCAAGGATTTTCTGGCGCAGAAGCGTGTGGCGATTGTGGGTGTGTCGCGCGACCCGCAGCATTTTTCGCGCGCGGTGTATAACGAGTTCGTGAAACGCGGCTATGAGGTTGTGCCCGTCAACCCCGCCGTCAAAGAGATCGATGGAGTTACATGCTTCGATCGGGTGCAGGCCGCGCCACAGGTAGATACTGTGTTAGTGATGACGCCAGCCGCGCAGACGGATCAAGTCGTGCACGATTGCGCGGAGATCGGCGTC
>JAUQXD010000671.1 GCA_030834835.1 Thermoflexales bacterium
CACGCCGATCGGATCGGCGCGTTGAATCAGTCGCAAGATGTTGAGCACTCGCTCCAGCGGCACGTTGAGGATTTCGGCGCAAGTCTCGGGCGTTTCGATCAAGAAGCCGTGTTCGTCGAGATTGGCGAGCAGATAATCGGCAATGGGGTGATCATCGATTGTCAGCGCAGGCGCGATTTGCCGCCACACATAGTCGGCCAGCGTTTCGGCCGCGGCCAGCGTTTCGGTCGCGCGCAATTCGATGTCGTCGGTAAAAACGTTATCGCGCTCACGCGCCGATCGGGCCGAGAGATACACGATCGGTTCGTCCGCGGCCGACGGGCGACGATCACAGATCGGGCACGCAAGGGTTCTCAGTCGTCGTCCGCAGTGCGGGCAGCGATCGTCCGTGGTCACTTCAAGTGCAGGATTGCTCGCGAGTTCAGACGCGATCAGCACGGCCAACTCAGCTGTCGAGAGTTGCAGCAAGCGCGTGGTCTGCGCGAGTTGCGCCGTAAAGTGAGTGCGTAAGCCAACGGTGTGTTGTGCCGCTAAGGACATGGCATTTCTGCTTGAAAAGAAGTGCTGTCAGTATAAGCGCTGTCGCACGGCAAAGTCAATAGATTTTCTGTGCATTAAAGATCTAAAGTTCACGCTGCCCCCGCCCGATGCCCAGCCAGCATCGGTTAGTTGGTTCACAATCTACTTCACAGGTTGTTGACGCATGGATGATCGGCCACCGACCAGTCTCTGGTTTTGCGTTGCCGGTAATTGTCCCGCTCACTTCAAAGCCACGCTGATTGACGCACTGCAAGCAGCCAACGTATTCGCACAGCTGCGCGATCCGCAACCGGCCGCCGGGCCGGGCGTCGTGTGTTTTGCCACGCCAACCGACGATGTGTGCGACCTGGTGCGCGAGGTCAGTCGCAGTGGCGTGGAGCGCGTGCTGGCAATTGCGACCTCGCGCCGGGCGCTGGATAACGGCAGTGCATGGCGCGTGCTGCAAGCGGGCGCGTCCGATGTCTTCGCGTGGGACGCCGTCGATAACCCTGCAGCCGTCATTGCGGCGCGGCTGCGCCGCTGGCAGGCCGTCGATCAACTGCTGCAATCGCCGCTGGTGCGCAACAACCTCGTCGGCCGCAGTCCCGCGTGGCTGGCGGTGCTGCGCCAGACCGTCGAAGTAGCGCGCTATACCGACGCGCCGATTTTGATCACGGGCGAGACCGGCACCGGCAAAGAACTCCTGGCGCGTCTGGTGCACACGCTCGATCTGCGCCGCAGCAAGCGTGATCTGATCGTGCTGGACTGCACGACCATCGCGCCTGAATTGTCGGGCAGCGAGTTCTTCGGCCACGAGCGTGGCGCGTTTACAGGCGCGGTGACCGCGCGCGACGGTGCGTTTGCACTGGCCGATGGCGGCACTCTGTTTCTGGATGAAGTGGGCGAACTGCCGCCGACCTTGCAAGCGCAGTTGCTGCGCGTCATTCAAGAACACACTTACAAACGCGTGGGCAGCAACACCTGGCAGCGCACCGACTTCCGATTGGTGTGCGCAACCAATCGTGATCTGACGAGTGATGACAGCCGCGTTCACTTTCGGCGCGACCTCTATTATCGCATCGCCAGTTGGACGTGTCATGTGCCGCCGCTGCGCGAGCGCACGTCCGACATCATGCCGTTGGCGCGGCATTTTGCGCAGCAACTCACCTCCGATCGATCGGTCCCCGACTTCGACGCCGCCGTGCAAGAGTATTTGTTGAAACGCGATTACGCCGGGAATATCCGCGATTTGAAGCAGCTCGTGTCGCGCCTGATGTACCGGCACGTCGGCCCCGGCCCGATCACGCCGGGTGACATCCCCGAAGCTGAACGTGCGCCCTTCGCCACTGATCGACCCGACGCGACGATCGAACCCGCCATTCGTCACGCGCTCGATCGCGGCGCGGGCCTAAAAGAGATTCGCTCGCTGGCAGAAGACACGGCTATTCGACTCGCGCTGGCCGATGAAGATGACAATGTGCCGCGCGCGGCCCGCAAACTCGGCGTGACCGATCGAGCCTTGCAACTGCGCCGCGCCGCGCAGCGTTCGCAAGCAATCAATGATCACACTGATGATTGATCCATCACCCACGGATCAATCATCGCGCGTTGATTGGTGAACGAACCGATCGGGCGTTTTGCCAACCCGATCGGTTGTGTTTTCACTCCCGCGATCAGACGCAGGAAATTGTCGCCCAGCACCACCGCGCGATCGGCTGGTGATGGATTCAACGCGTGAACTTTCGCCAACTCAACGCCGGGATGCAGCCACGGCCCATCGGAGCCAAAGAG
The DNA here is from genome assembly GCA_030834835.1 of Thermoflexales bacterium. Lineage (GTDB taxonomy): Bacteria > Chloroflexota > Anaerolineae > Fen-1058 > Fen-1058 > JAGOBP01. The sequence goes on from JAUQXD010000671.1 coordinate 2,311, forward strand.
AATCTTGTGCGCGCCCGCACGCTCAACGGCCTGCTCCAGCAGATCGAAGCGCCGCACGCCGGATGTATCCGTGTAAATGTTGGGATGCCGCGCCAGCGGATCGATGCACGCTTGTTGCGCCTTCCAGTCATCGGCGAAGCTGCCCAGATGCGGAATGATGAAGTTCACATCAGGATACTCGGTCGCCAGCAATTCGATGATCGAGACTTCACCCATCACGTCATACAGTACGGGCAGCGCAAAAGCCCGCGCCGCCTCGCAGATCTCGCGCGTGATGCGCGCATCGTAGCGATGCACTTTGATGCCGCAGAAACCGTACTGCTGCACGGCGGTCTTGATCAAGTTAAGGACGCGCCCGCGATCATGAATCGCATGCACGAAGGCGAAGCCATAGAATCGATCGCGATTGCGAGCGACGATGCGCGCCACTTCGCGATTGGCCACTGCGTAATCAGAATGGAACGCGGCGAACAACACCGTGCGATCGATGCCCGCTTGCGTCGCGCGGCGCAGATACTTGCCCAGCGGCGCGGCGGTATCCCACGGCCCCGTTAATCCATCGCCCTGGCCCGCGTGGCAGTGACTGTCGATGACCACGATGGTCTCTCCAAATAAATGACGCTACTTCTTGCAGTTCGCCCTGCCGGTGTATCCACTGCCCGCCATGCAATGACCGGGGAAGGGAACGTCGTCACGATTAAATTCCCGGTTCAAGATTTTCTTGAGGGCCGGCGAGCCGTTGGTCGGCCCAGGGTGCAGCCCGTTAAGATCAACCGTAGGCTGG
>JAUQXD010000672.1 GCA_030834835.1 Thermoflexales bacterium
TCGAATGAGGCGCGTCTTGTCTGGCTGTGTTTAGTCTAAGCCTGCCGCTACTTTTTGGGCGGTTTGCCCGGTTTATTGTTCTGACCAGGCGCGTTACAACTATTGCCGGGGCAAGCGGCCGGATCTGTCGGGCCTGAGGAGTTTAGCGCGGGCTTGCGGTTCGGATTTGAGCCAGTGCCTGGCACCGGCGTGGGCAGCGGCGCAGCTCGTCCGCTCATGATCCCGCCCAGGCCATTGCCGCCAGGGTGGATGCCGTACTGTCGCTTGAACTGGCCCCAACCCATGCCAGACTGGAACATCTCCAGTACCTGCGTCGGCGACAACACACCATTGGACGCCTTCGCAGTCATATAAGCGCGCGCGATCACACCGTAGCCAACGCCGGAGTCATGCAGCGTGAGCACTTCGGTATACGGCAGGTGAAAGTAGATCGAGATCGCCAGTGCGACCGGATGCGTGTGCGGCACGGTGGGCGTTAGCGTCACCGTCGGCGTTATCATGGGATCAAGCATCGCCGGCTGTGCCGGATGAGTTGCACTCGCCGGCGCGGCAAACGTCAGACCTGCCATCAAGAACGTCAACGCCAGACCGCCCGCGATGGACAACATCAGTTTCGTCAGTTTCATTTTTCCTCCTGAATGGTTTATCTCTACCAGTGTCCCCGTCCCACTGGTTAGACCGCCCGATACATGGCATGGATACGCCTGGCAAGAAAACTGAGGACTTTCGTACCAGTTTTGGTCTGGATTCTTTGACCTGGCGAAACACAATCCGTCCGGTCTGCACGCCGCCTGTCAAAAACGCGCAGGCGTTTCTAGCCGTCCGCGCGTGGTCTTAAAGGTCTGATGTGAGATCGATCAGTTGTAACGATGATGCCGATTATGGGCTGAGGCGAGTCGAGAGGGAAAGTTGAGCACCCGATCTAGCGACGGGATATTAAAGATCAGGCGGGTTTCTACTTCCGATAGAAGCCGGCTGATCAGCTTGCCACGCTTTGATCAGCTGACGAATGCGGCCCGCGACCGCCGGCCAGTCACGTCTAAAGCGGCTGTCAGACAAACGATCCAGTGCGCGGATTTCGGCCTCGACGGCGGCACGCAGCGTCTCGGCCCGATCAGGCAGCACGATCGTGCGCAGGGTAGTATCCGCGCCGAATTCTTCACCCGGCGCGGTCATGCGCCAGACGGATTCGTAAACGCCCGGCCAGTTGGTCGCGTGAGCGTGCAAGGTCAGCGTAACCACCGCCGCCGGGGCGACATCGAACGGCACGCCGATCGCGCGGCGATCGATCAACGACGCACCCTCGATCATCCGCAACCCATAACCGCGATCGGCCGGCCAGTCTAAAAAGCCGGTGTTGCGAAGCGTGACGGTGACGGCCCGCTGTTCGTTGACCGTGAGGATCGGGATGTCCAATCGAGCGGGGAGTTCAACCGCATGCCGGGGCTGTTCTTCCACAAAGACCATCAGGGCATTGGCGACGCCGCGATCGGCATCGAGCAACGTTCGACCGTTGTACCACAGTTGGCTGGAGCCGCCTCCGTCCAGTTTCATGGCGGTGACCGCGCCATAGTCGCGCAGCAGTCCGGCCAGATCGCCGGTGGACCGGACAGTGCTGACGACCAACCACAACGTGCGGCCTGCGGCATCTATGCCCGCGGCGGTTTGCCGGATGCGGCGACAGGCGGCTGCCGGAATGCGATCCGCCATGCAGGCCAGCGCTTCGGGCCTGACGACGCCGTCGCTCAGGATAATGGGTCCCCCGCTGATCGCGTTAAACAGAACCGTATCGTAAACAACGTCCGATAAACTGGCGCGGGGATCGAGCTGCGCAATGGCCGCCCCGGCGAAGCGCGCCAGGGCCAGGGTGGTGCGCCGATACCGGCTGGGATTGGCGCGAATAGTCGCAAGTGTATCCAGGCGCTGACCCTGTGCGGCCGTGGGGCCTTCCGGGCCGCGCTCCGCCCCGAAGTAGTCGCCATTGACGACGATGACGGCGCCGCTCGTTCGATACCGCCGTGCCATATCCACGACACGCTCGCGTTGTTCGTCGGGCGGGCGCACGTCAAGCACGTCGTTGGCCATGATGGTCTGGACGCGCAGCCGTGGATGGCTGAGATCGACGCCGAGGAGGTGCGTGCGGCCGCCGTCTTCTACGCAGTAAGTGATGCCGGGCAAGGTCGAACGGCATTGGGCGCGCGCCTGAGCGGCAGCCGGACTCGGCGGCCATAGGTTGGCGGCCAAAATCAGCCCGGCCAGCCACAATCGCAACCAGCGAGTCCGATTCATTACCCCGGCGTGATACTTTGCAGTTCTG
>JAUQXD010000673.1 GCA_030834835.1 Thermoflexales bacterium
GACCCTTAGCGAACGCAAGCAGATATTGCACGATCATCTGATTCACACCCGCGAACAGTTGCTGAAAGTTATCGGCCAGTTGCAGCCTGAAGATTGGGAGAAGGTCGTGCAATCGACGGAAGGCGGCTGGACGGTGAAGCAGGCGCTGCTACATCTGGCGACCTCGGAGACGGGGCAAATCGGTACGGGCAAAGCTATCGCCAATGGTCAACCTACCGTGCCCGACGATTTCGATCTTAATCGCTACAATAACCGGCAAGTCGAGAAGAACAAAGACAGGCAACCCGCCGAGATTTTGTCTGGCATGGCCGAGTCGCGGCAGAAATTGCTGGCGTTTCTGGCAGAAGTGCCGGACGCGGCGCTGGACAAACGCGGCAAGCACGCGCGCGGCGACGTCATCTCGCTGGAGCAGTTGTTTCACCGCATCGGCGAGCACGAGGCCGATCACACGGTCGAGATCAAACGCGCGCTGGCTTAGCCGATCATGTCCGCCTCTCCTCGAAAGTTGCCGCGCCTGTTGGGCGTGCTGTTGCAGCGCTGCCCGGAATGCCGGCGCGGCGCGGTCTATCACGGCCTGATGTCCATGCACGAGCGCTGCGCGGTGTGCGGCTATCGATATGGCCGCGAGACCGGCTATTTCACCGGCGCGATGTACGCCAGTTACTTCATCGCCGTGCCGGTGCTGATCGTGATCTACGCCGTCATGTCCGTCACGTTCGCGGTGGGCCAGACGCCGATGGCTACGCTGGCGATGTCGAGCGTGGTGTTTCTGCTGTTTGTGCCTTTCATCTATCGCTACTCGCGCGTGATCTGGATGTACATCGATCGCCTGTTTGATCCGCATGGCCCGGAGCGGCAAAGTTAATCGACCATGAGCAAACGACGACGCGCCGTCGATCCCATTGCCGAATATATCGCCCGAGCGAATCGGCCCAGTGCTAAGGGGATCGGCTCGCCGCCGCCGGAACTGGGCATCGAACCGTCGGCGCATCCCGTTTATTTACGGCGGGATATGGTCGTTTTTCTGCTGATCGGATTTACCTGCCTGCCACTGACCTGTTCTTGACGTGGGCGGCGACCCGGCAACCCATACTGGATGCGACTATCCTTGCACCGATCATGTTCGGCATAATCACCGTTATCGCGCTGTATGCCGGCATTTCGAATTGGCGAAATTTGCACCGGCGCTGACCGAAGTTTTGAACCAATGACCCCTTTGAACGAATTCACTCACGACCGCGAAGGCTGCCGCCTGAGTTTCTAAATGACCTACGCCGAACTCGAACGCGAATTTGCCACATGGGCGCAGGCGCAAGCCGACATGCGCGCCGCCATCGTCGTGGGTTCGCGCGCGCGGATCGATCCGCCGCCTGATGAATGGTCGGACCTCGATCTGATCGTGTTCACCACCGACATGGAGAAGTACGCGGCCGATCGCGGCTGGCTCGATCGATTTGGCCCGGTGACAATCGCCGTGCTCGAGCACTCGCGGCGCGGCGATGCGGAATGGCTGATCGTCTATGACAATGGCTTCAAGTTCGACGTGCTGCTCGCGCCTGTGGTGGAGAGCGGTCCGATCGACACCACGCCTTACGACATCGTGCTGGTTCATGGAGCGCGCGTGCTGTTTGACAAGAGCGATCCGGCCAACCGGCTGAATCTCGATGTCAGCGTAACCGCCCCCCTGCCCACTGCCGCCGAATTCTCCGAGGCGCTCAACCACACCTGGCTGACGGCGCTGCGCGCGGCCAAATTCATCGCGCGCGGCGATCTGTGGCGGGCCAAGATCGCGTGCGATAGTCAACTCAAAGCACAGTTACTTACGATGCTGGAATGGCACACGCTGGCAGGCGATCCACAGCGCCGCGTCTGGCATGACGGGCGCGACATCGCGCAATGGGCCGATCGGCGGGCGGTGATGGCCCTGCCCGGCAGTTTTGCAGCCTACAATGCGACCGATCTCCGCCGCGCCTTATTCACCACACTCGATCTCTATCGCTGGTTAGCCATCGAAACCGCCCAGCGTATAGGCTGTGCTTTTCCAATCGCCACGCATCAGCAAGTCGTTCATTGGCTAAAGTCCATCTTGCCGCATTAGTCACGCATCACGCAATACGCAATACTCATCACTCGTCCCTCATCACTATTCATG
>JAUQXD010000674.1 GCA_030834835.1 Thermoflexales bacterium
TCAACATGGCCGTCGTTGTTCAGGTCGCCCACGGCCACGTGGCCGTAGCCGCCGCTGGCGGGCAGGCCAAACGACAGCACGCCGCTGGCCCAGACGCCCGCGCCGTTGCCCTGATAGACGGCGACGCCGATGTTGCCCACGGCGATGAGATCGGGCTTGCCGTCGTGGTTCACATCGGCGAATTCGGTGTCGCGCACGATGTTGGTGGTAGGCAGGCCGGTGGATGCTTCCTGCCAGCCGATGGTGCTGGCGGCCAGTACGGTGAATACGACGCCCGTAATGAGGGCCGCCACGGAGAGCGTCAACGCGAACGCCAGACGCCCGCGCAGAGTGCGAAGGTGTGACATGGAACTTCCTCCCTTGGATTGGTGAGCTGAGGATTGCAACGCAACACAGGTTGATCTGGCTGGATCAACACTTTCAGTTTATACGAAGCGGCGGTTAGAAGTCAATGCACGGATGGTTAGGGGGGCGAGTCAGCAAAGAACAGCCAGACGGAACCGCCAACGAGCCAGACCGAACCGCCAACGAGCCAGACCGAACCGCAATACAGTCCTCCCGATCGCGCAAATACCCGGACGGGACCGCCAAATAGTCAGACGGAACCGCTAACGAGTCGGACGGAATCGCATTATAGTCCTCCCGATCGCACAAATACCCGGACGGGACCGCCACATAGTCAGACGGAACCGCATTACAGTCCTCCCGATCGTACATATACCCGTGGCGATCCGCTAACGAGTCGCGGCGAACCGCATGATAATAGTCGGGACTGATTAGTGGCTGACGTGCTTGCCGGTTGATCGGCGTTGACGCGGGGTGCACGGGCGATTATACTTCGTCAGCGGTCGCAGCATCCAAAACGCGCAACCATGAGTGCTGGTGTAGGCGACGGTCGATCGATTTGTCCGGCCAGCGAAGCCGTTCTCTGTGCAACTCAAATGCGATTGAGCTGTTTCCATTTTGGAAACGGTTGGGGCTGCCGGCGATAGTTATCGTGTCGCTTCCCCAAATGGAACTGGTTTCGATTGTGGAGCATGTCGGGGACCGCGGGGTAGCTGAGTGATAATGTAAGCGTGCATCGCCTAACCAGCGAGCCGCCGCGATCCAGACCTCGGCGGTGAGGGGGACGTTAGGGCAGTGGGCCGTCTGACAGCGCGGCAGTCATCCAAAGTGCTAGAGAAATCTGATCAAGGAATGCCTGTATGACCACGTTGAACGCTGCTTCACGCGCTGGGTTTGAGCAGTCGCATGATCGAATCGCTCTTCTCCTGCTATTTGGTCTCCTGGTGCTAAGGTTGCCTTTACTGGCTGGAGTTGCCCTCTTCACTTCGCCCACCCCCGGCTGGCTATCACCTGTTTTTGAGCTTGGCACCTATCTATTGACGGTGAGCCTGGTTTGGTGGGAGAGAGCGCGGTTAGCCGATTTTCACATCAATGCCTTCGCCGTCGCCATCATCATATTCTTGAAACCTATCGAAACCCTCATCCTTGCCACCTTCGTAAATGGCGGCATGGGTACATTGCCCCTGGCGTTTCCCGGTATTCCTGCCCTTGTGATTTGGATCGCTGCAATCGGTCTGCTGCTGGCCTTGTTACGCCAACAGCCCAATCTTTTCAGCATTCGGAGAAAGACAGTTGTCTGGTTCATTGCGGGAATCTTGGCCGGGATCATGATGGCAATTCTGCTCGCTTACCCAATGTCGCTCCAACTGGGGAGCGGCAACCGTCCTGGCGCGCTGCCGCCATTCAATCTCGATATCATCCTTATTCAAGGCTTTGTCTATCAACTGGGGTATGCAGCGGTGGCTGAGGAGCCGCTTTTTCGAGGCTTTCTATGGGGATATCTGCGCAAGACAGGCTGGCGCGATGTGTGGATATGGCTGTTTCAGGCGGGACTTTTTTGGTTAGGTCATATCTATTACCTTGGCAAGTCACCGATTTCGTTTTGGCTTCTGGCGCCGACAGGCGGGCTTGTGCTAGGCGCTTTAGCCTGGCGATCGCGATCCATCGCGACGAGTATGGCCGCTCACGCCGTTATGAATGGTTTAACGGCATACCTGGCCTATATCATCTTGTTCTATCAACGCTAAAATTCTAACCCGACGTGCCGTCACACAAGGCCCCAAAGGTTTTGATCGACCATCAAGCCCGAACTAACCGTCGTCTTTGGAGGATTGCCCACTATGCCTGAGATTAAACGTCCCGTATTCATGTCTGGCGAGAACCCCGGCCTGCGGTTGTATGAGCCGGATACCGAACACCTGGTGGCGGTGGCAAGCTATTGGCACTGCACATACAGTCCGTTGGGCGTTGGTCATGCACTGGTCTTGTGGTTGGACTCGCCACTGATGTCCGGCCTGGACGCATACCGCAATGGCGGAATCTTTACGGATAACGTGCCACTCGCCCGCGCGCTGGTCGAGAAGTTGACTCAACACTTCCCCGAATTTCGCGGCCTGCCTGTCACCGATTTGCCCTACGTCGAAGCAGTCTGTGACCATACCTTCGATGGCAGGCGATACACAGCGCACTGTCGGGCCGAGGCTGTGGAGGTTGAAGTTGTCTGGGAAGACCTGCTGGATCAGAAGTATTTGAATTGGCCGCAGTTTCCGGCGGGGCCGGCGGCGTATGATCTAGCGACGGTGATTTGTCCCTGTCGCATGGGGCGCGTGACGCTCAATGGAATAGTCGTGCCGGGCGAAGTCCTCCAGGCGAATGCGGCAGATGGGTCTCCTTCCAGCACCGCCTTCCTGGCCTTTGCCGAGAGTTGGGTAGGGCCAGTTTAGAAGCAGGACACAGACGCCATGACCTCAGACTATCAACGCTTTCTCGACAGTATGAAGATCGACTATATGAAGTGGCACGATGGGATCGGCTACGATCTCGATGCGCTGCGCCAGTT
>JAUQXD010000675.1 GCA_030834835.1 Thermoflexales bacterium
GGGCTGTCCGGTGCGCACCACTTCGCCGGCGATCCCGGCACTGACAGGCATGCGCCGGCCGATCAGCCGGTCCGTGCCGGGGCCGTTGCTCGCGGAAAAGACGAGATTGTCGTGATCCTCAACAAGCAGCACCGATACGCCCTCAGCGCCCAACAGGGACGATATTTCCTCAATGACGCACGTAAGCACGACCGCCAGGTCCAGACTCGCTACGACGGTTTGCCCCATGCGCTCCAGGGCGACCAGCTGGCGCACGTTGCGCTCGATCTGAGCCTCGGTCTGCTTGCGATCGGTAATATCTTGCGTTGAACCCAGCATACGCAGCGGGTTGCCGTTTTCGTCGCGGTAAACTTTCACGCTGCTGTGGACATTTCGAATTTCGCCGTTCGGCCGAGTGATCCGGTGCTCGATGCCGGCTGGCGGCCCGTCGGCGACACTGCTTTGAATTGCGTGGAGTATGTGCTCAACTTCATCTGGATGCAGGAATTTGAGGAAAATCTCCTGAGTTACTTCCACTTCCTGCGGCAGCAGGCCGACAATGCGAAACATTTCATCGGAGCATTGCAATTTGCCTGCCGCCAGATCCCAGGTCCAGCTGCCGAAGTGGGCAATCCGTTGCGCCTCCGCCAGACTCGCCTCTGAACGGCGCAGCATTTCCTCCCAGTGTTTGCGTTCCGTGACCTCGCGCGCGATCCCCTCGACCGCGATCACGTTACCCGCCTGATCGTAAAAGGGCACGTTCCGGTGCTCGACCCAGACAACTGTGCCATCCTTGCGCACCCAGCGCAGGCTGAGCGGCTCAGTGAGTGACGCGCCTGGCATTACTGCCGGCAGCAGCGATCGATCCTTCTGATAAATGAGATTAAGAAACATATCCGGTTCAGCGTACAGTTCATCTGGTGTATATCCCAGGATGTCGCGTATCGCAAGATTGACATAGACGAGGCGGCGCTGCGGGGCGAGGTTGTAGCGATAGATGACATCCCGAGCGTTTTCGGCCAGCCGCCGATAGCGCGCCTCGCTTTCTTCCAGCGAGACCTGACGCGAACGCTCGATCCGCTCGCGGTGATACATCAACACCACGACCAGGACGGATACCGATAGGACCAGACCGAGTGCCGTGTTCACCGTCGCCCGGTCAACCGCGGGGATAAACGCGGGAATCAGCCACATGCCGAGATTGATCAGCACCGCAGTGACCGTTGTGATCCGGATGGAGAAAAACAGGCTCGTCAGCAAGACTGGCAGATTCAGCCAGACAAGTGTGAGGAACACGAGATCCGAGGTCAACGCGCGTGCAATAACCGCTATGGTCACATAGGGTATCAGGGAGAGAATGAAAATGCTTAGCGCCGCCCCTAACCTGTAATGCCTGGTGCGACTCAAAGCATAAGCCACCAGCAGAGGGGCAACCGGTCCCAACAACAACAGCGTTGTACTCGTCGGGTAGATCGTAACGGCGATCACGAGTGTGCCGACGAGTTCCATACACAAAACCGCCAACAACAGAGCTGCGAGCAAGCGCGCATTCAGCCGCGCCTCAGTCCCCTCCAGGGAACTGGCCGGTTCGATCAGGCGCGACACGACGCTGGCCGCGCGCTGTCGCCATGAGCGTAAGTGGGATGATCCGGATGAAGGAGTGCTCGACACGTTCGGCTGCCTTGCGTTATCACGTACCGTGCCTGATGGTGGGCTGGCCTAAACGTCCTGATCGCTGTGCCCCGGCAAAATAACGCGACGGATATGCTGGATCTATTTGGAGTGTACACTAAAGCAGTCAAAGTGCAATCGCGGCCGGCCATAGCAGCAACCTGAACCGACTCGAGAGCGAACAACGCACAAGCGATCTACCCATGAGTCTGGATAGATCGCTTGATTGAGAGGCGACGATGGGAATCGAACCCATGGTGAGGGTTTTGCAGACCCTTGCCTTGCCACTTGGCGACGTCGCCGTTAACGTTGGCAATGATACGCGATTCAGGTTGATTTGTCAATGCAAATCCGACGTTTTTCGCTCGCGCACGCCCTGGCGCTGACTCACTGACCGCGCGGCCCAGGGCTGATCGATCGGAAAATTAGCCTTGTTTTACAGGTCATTTCGCGCATATCGGCCGGCGTCGGATTGTCTCCGTTGGCTTAACTCTCCAGTTGAGGCTGAACCGTGGGCAACCAAGCCGTAAAGGTCGCCCCCTGCCCCGGCTCACTCTCCACCGTCAAGCGGCCGTTCATGCGTTCGATGATCTCTTTGCAAATGGCCAGACCCAGGCCCGTGCCCGGCGCGCCCGATCGGCGACCCGCTTCGCCGCGATAGAACCGTTCGAAGATGTGCGGCCGATCGGCGGCGGAAATGCCCGGCCCGGTGTCTTGAATCGCCGCTGTAACCCAGCGGGGTAATCGATCCTCCGCATAAACGACCGCCGTGCGGATTGTGATCGCGCCGCCCGCCGGTGTGTAGTTGATGGCATTGCCCAACAGATTGGAGATGACCTGCGCCAGCAGATCAGGATCGATGAGCACCGGCGGCAAATTAGTGTAGGGCTGATAATCCAGAGTCAGGCCGCGCTGCGCCGCCAGCTGCACGCGATCGGCGATGAGCGGCGTGAGCACCGGATCAAGTTGGGCTGCGATCGTGCGGATCGGCGTCGCGCCCAGATCAAGCCGCGAAATGTCCAGCAGGCCCTCGATCAAGTTTTCCAGGCGCGCCGTCTCGCGCTGCAAAGTCTGCATGTATTGCTGGCGCTTCTCCGGCCGTCCGCGCTCCAGCAAACTCAGATACAGCTTGACGTTCGCCAGCGGCGTGCGCAATTCGTGACTGACGTTGGACACAAATTGATCTTTCAGTCGATCCAGTTCCTTGCGATGCGTCACATCCCGCTGAATGCCGACGTAGCCCACAATCTGATCGGCCGCATCGCGCAGCGGCGCAATCGCCAGCGCGCAGTCATACAGGCGGCCATCCCGGTGCCGATTGACCACCTCACCGATCCAGATTTCGCCGCGTCCGATGGTGCGCCACATCTGATCATACACGGTCGCGGGCGTGCGGCCGCTCTTCCACAGGCGCGCCGTCTGGCCCAGCACTTCCAGGCGGGTATAACCCGTCAGGCGCTCGATGGCCGGATTGATGTATTCGATTACACCGTGCGTGTCCGTAAACAGAATGCCTTCACCGGCAGCGTCCAGAATGGCCTGCAGCCGACGGCGCTCGCGTTCCAACTCGGCCGTGCGCTCGTCGACGCGCACACTGAGTTCCGCCGCCTGTTCGCGAATCGCCGCGGATAACCGGGCATTCTCGAAGGCAATAGCGGCCTGATGGGCAAACGCCACAATCGTATCGACGGCGTTGGCGTCATACGCACTTGGCGTGCGGCTGTCGACGTTTAACAGGCCCAGCGTCCGATTGCGCACCCGCAGCCACACGCCGACCCGCGAACGGATGAAGTCAAACTCAGGCATTTTGAGCCAGCGTGGATCGGTCGCCGTATCGGCCACCACAAACACCGACTCGTGCTGCCAGCGCTGGCGCACCGTGGGGCCGGTTTCATACCGGGTGGAGTGGCGCGCCCGATCGGGATCAGGATAGCCACGCTGGGCGGCCAGATAGAACTGATCGTGCTCGTCGATCAATTCGATCGCCACGCTGTCGTAATGGACGACTTCGGCCAGCAGATCGAAGGTGCGCTCCAGCACATCGTCCAGGCTCATCTCGGCCGTCAGCAGCGCGCCCATGGCTTGCAGCGTGCCCGCCAGATTCAGCTGGCGACGTTCGGCGTCAAACAACCGCGCATTATCAAAGGCGATGGCCGCTTGCCGGGCGATGGCCTGCGCCAGGTTGAGCTCGTCGGCCGTGAATTCGCGCCGGTGACGGCTCTCCCAGATCGAGACGTAGCCGTAGGTGCTGCCTCTGGCAATCAGCGGAATGGCCAACAACGAGTGCGCGCCAAACTGCCGCATATGTTCGCGCGTAGACGGCGGCGTCGCGGGATCGTCCACCTGCCGGCAGAGTACTTCACCCGTCGTTAAAAACGCGATGTCGTCGTCGTAGTCCACCGCGACCGAATCCGGCACACGCTCGGCGTCAGAAGCCGCCTCGCTATAGTATTCAGCCACGGTCCTCGTCGAGTTATCGGCCAGATTCCAGTACGCGATGTAGGTGCTGGTGGCATTGAGCGCGCGGCACATTTGCTCGGCCATGCTTTGCAGCACCACCGGCAAATCGAGGCTGGCCGATAAGGCCCGGCTGGCTTCCACCAGTGCGATCTGTTCGGTAAGGTGCCGCTGGGTGGCCTGGAATAATCGGGCGTTTTCGATCGCCACGGCGGCCTGATCGGCAAAGGCCTGCAGGCTGCGGGCGTGATGCGTGGAATAGAATTGGGGCGTGCCGCTATCGAGATTGAGAAAGCCGATCAGGCGACCCTGGCTGCGGATGGGCGCACCCAGGTACGATTCGATCCAGCGCGCCTCTGGATAGTCCACCCAGCCCGGATACTCCTGTGTGCGCGAAATAAACAACGGTTGCCCGGTGTCAGCCATCACCTTCAGGTTATGCGTTTTGGCGATCGGCAGCTTCAGTTGAGTCAACCAGTCGGCTAGGCCGCGCGCCTCATAGCCCCGGCTGCGCGCCAGACCAGCCACCCCGTCGCGCACCAGCATGATCGATGCCGAATCATACGGCACCACCCGATCGATGTTCGCCAGAATCCGATCCAGCACCTCATCAAAGTCCAGCGTGTTCGTCAGCGCTTCAGCAGTGTCGCGCAGCGCCTCGGCCAACAGGCGCTGCTGGCGCTCCGCTTCTTCGGCCTGCAGGCGCGCCGCCTCGATCTGCTGGCGCTCGATCATCTCGCGTGTCAGTGTGGACACGGTATGGCGCAGACGGGTGGTGCTGCGCGCGATGAGCCAGTACAACAGCAGGCCCGTCGTGAGGACATAGATCCACCCCTTCAACGTGTGCAGTTGCACCACCACGGTTGAATTAGCCGTGGCAATTTCCAGCAGCCGATCGGACAGGCCGATCCACACTCCGCC
>JAUQXD010000676.1 GCA_030834835.1 Thermoflexales bacterium
GTCGATCCGTGGCGGGGGCGCCAGCGGATCATCCAATAGCGGCAGTCTGATTCCGGCTGTGTCACTCACCGTACCGCCGACAAAAATCACCGTGCGCGGTCCGGACTGATCAGGCGGGCCGGACAAGAACGTCGGCGCGACGAGAATATCGACCGTGCTGGTGACGCTGGACGCAGCCAGCATCTCGCCGGCCGGATTCAGCACACGCAGCTGCACTTGCGACAGAAACGCGAAGTTATCCAGTTGCGATTGCAACACCGGCCGCGGCGCAGCACTGGATAACGATTCGACCAGCTGTGAGCCAATGGCGCGCGCATTGCTGCGCAGATAGGCCGTCTCTTCGCGCGCGTAATAGTCGCGCAGCGTGATCAACAGCACCGCGCCCAGCGCTAACGCCGCGATCAACGCAATCGCCGCATAGGTCAAGGGCAGCCGCCATCGGATTGATCGGAACATCGACCTGCTCCTCAAGTAAAGAATGCCTGATCCACGCAGGGCACGAAGTTGCACCAAGTCTTCTTCATGTCCTGCGTGGATCAAAGATTAACCCAATCGGGCCGCGTGTCAAGGCGCTACCGGGTGGCGCTGGGAGCTGCGAACATCATCGGTCTGGAATACATGATCACCCGCGCGATCAGGCGATCGCCGCGCCGCTCGCCCCACGCGGATACGAAACTGTTCTCGCCGATCTCATCCAATGTGCCCGGCTCGACCTTTTGCTGAAATTTGCCGTCGGCGGGCAGGTTGTCCGGATCGGGCTGCGTGGCATCGCGATAGATCAACGTGTCCGCTGTAACCACGACCTCGGTTTCGCGCGACGCGCCTTCGGTCTGCGAACTGACCTTGCCCGACTCGTCGACCATCATCATGACGCGGCCGCCGCTGGTTTCCGACACGACGACACTCTGATCGCCCCGGCGCGCAAACAACCCGATCGAATCCGGCGGCGTGGTGGGCAATTCTTTCGCAGGCACGATCTCCACACTCATGGCCTGTCCGCCGCCCGGTCCGCCCTGAGTGGTGAAACTCATTCCGCCGCCCCCGTTGCCCGTTGGAGTAGTCCGATTCAACAACTGGCCGCCCACAAAGGCCGCGCCAATCAACACGATCAGCAGCACTACGCCGCCGACGATCAGACCGGTGCGTTTCCGTGGTCTGATCTCGGGCAGTGGCTCCTCAATGGCTTGAGTTTCGTTTAGGGTCGTTTCCTGATCAGTCATGTTTCTCTCCTGAAAGTTTGATTGTGATCTGCTACGGCAAATACGAATACAAGATCGCACGCGCCACCAGCCGATCACCCTGTCGCTCGCCCCAGACTTCCACCAACGCTTGCGAACCGATGTCGTCCAGCTTGCCCGGCGCGACGACCTCCTGACTTTTGTCGCCGACAATTGGCCCGTCGAAGTTCGTGGCATTGCGATAGATGATCGTGTCGCGCGTCACCACCGCCTCAACCACCGGGCCGTCATAGGCGATGTTTCGCTGCACGGGGCAGGTATCACATTCGCGGCGGCGCTCGAACTTGGTCACGTGCGTGCCCACGAACAGACTGTTATCCGCGCGATGATCAAAGATGCCAATCAACGCTGCCGCTTCACCGGGCAGTTCCTTCGCCCGTTCCCGCCCGATGAACGACGGTCCGCCAAACAGCGATGCCGCATTGGTCGGTCGATTCAACAGCTGCCCGCCCACAAAGGCCGCACCGATCAACACCATGGCGGCCAACCCCAACCCGATCGCTCCTCTGCGCCTCATCGTCCACCTCCCATTTGCGCAGTACTCGTTACTCGTCACTCATACCTCAACGCCTCAATCGGATCGAGTCGCGACGCCCGCAGCGCCGGATACAGACCAAAGACCACACCCGTCAACAGCGCGATGGCGAACGACAAGGGCACACTCACCGGATCGAGCACGGCCAGACCCGTGCTGACGGCTGCCGCCAACGGAATCGCGAGGATGCCGGCGGCGATGCCCAGCACGCCGCTGATCGCGCTCAGCACCATCGCTTCCGTCAGGAACTGCGCCACCACGTCACGCTGCCGCGCGCCCACCGCCAGCCGCACGCCGATCTCGCGCGTGCGTTCGCTGACGCTGACCAGCATCACGTTCATGATGCCGATGCCGCCCACCACCAGCGACACGATCGCCAGCGCCGTCAACAACAGGCTGAACGTTCGCGCCGCGTCTTGCTGCGCGCCGAGGATGTCGTCCTTTGTCGTCAGGCGAAAATCATCTTGATAACGACCGGCGTCATCCTGCTCGATGGCATGCCGCTGTCGCAAGACAGCGGCGACTTCGGCTTTGGTCTGCGTCATACGGCTCTCATCACTCACATGCGCCGAGATCGTGACAGACGGTTCTTTGTCAAACAGATTCTGAATCGCCGTACTGATCGGCATGTACAGCCCGACGTTCGGTTTGCTGCGCAGCCGAGCTTCTGGATCAACGTTAATCAGTTCCGTGCTCACGCCGATCACCTCGCACGGCTGACGATTGACCCACACCGTTTCACCGATCGGATCGTCGCCCTCAAACAGGTCTTGCGCCGTCTGCCAGCCCAGCACGCACACGCGCGCCTGCGCCAGCACTTCCGCCGCCGTAAAGAAACGCCCTTGCCCGATAAAGGCGTCATCCGTCAACGGTTGACCCTCCGGCCAGTTGACGGGTTGCACAGCATTCTGCGCGGCCAGCCCGGCCAGTTGATCGGCCGTCGTGCCTGTGATCGACATGTCCTGCACCACGCGCCCGCGCCGCACTTTGGCCGCGCCGCTCACCGACATCGCCACCCGATCGATCGCAGGCACGGCTTCGCGCAAAGCGAGACCATCTTCATACGACAGTATTTTGCCCGCTAAACCTATACCGCCTTCGTCGTCGTCGAACTTGAACTCCGGGCTGATCTGAATCTCGTCCGAGCCTAGAAAGCGGAAGTTCTGCTCGACGGCCACACGCGCGCCGTTGCCCAGCGCCAGCGTCGCGATGACGGACGCCACCCCGATGATGACGCCTAACGCAGTCAGCACAGCGCGCAGTTTGTTGCCGGTGAGGCCGGTGAAGGCCGTTTGCAACGTGTTCAAAATCGTCATGTTGAGTTCATCCCGACGGAGTGATGGAGGGACACGGGGACAGAGAGATTCAACTATACGCTCACTCTATTCCTCTGTCTCTCTATCTCTCCGTCACAATTTCGCCGTCGCGCAAATAGATCACGCGCTGCGCGTGCGCGGCCACACTGGCATCATGCGTCACCATCACCAGCGTGCGGCCTTCAGCACACAAGTCGTCCAACAAGCGCAGAATCTCCGCGCCCGTCACACTATCGAGGTTACCCGTTGGTTCGTCGGCCAGGATCAACGCCGGATCGGTGATCAGCGCCCGCGCTATCGCCACCCGCTGCCGCTCGCCGCCCGAGAGTTCCGTCGGTCGATGCTGTGCCCGCTGCGCGAGGCCCACGCGCCGCAGCACTTCAAGCGCCTTGCGGTCGGCATCGGCCACGCGCCCTTGATACAACAGCGGCAGTTTCACGTTATCCAGCGCGTTCAGGCGCGGCAGCAGATTGAAGGTCTGGAACACGAAGCCCAGCCGCCGATTGCGCAATCGCGCGCGTTCATCGTTGGAGAGTTGACTCACGTCGCGGCCTTCCAGTTGATAGCGCCCGCTGGTCGGCGTATCGAGGCAGCCCAGCAGGTGCATCAACGTCGATTTGCCGCTGCCCGACGGCCCCATCAGCGCTACGAATTCGCCCGCCGTCACGCGCACATCCACGCCGCGCAGCGCCCGCACGTCCACCGTGCCTACGCGATACGAGCGCGTCAATTGTTGGGTCTCAATCACTGTTCTTTCGGCATTCATCAAGTGCCTACCCCGTGGTGCGTGTTCTGCCTGTCACTTATCACTCGTCACCCATCACTCATCATTTGTCATTGTTCATTGAAAATTGTTCATTCCCCAACGACCTGCTCACCTTCACTCAACCCTTCGATAATCTCCACATACAGATCGCCGCGCAAGCCAACCTTGATCGCGCGATCGACGGCGCGATCACCCGTCCACACTTTCACGGTCGCCGTGTTGTCCGATCGGGCGCGGACTAAAGCGCGCGGCAATCTCAGCACAGCCGAGCGTTGATCGATCACGATCGAGGCATCCACCGTCATCCCCGGCACGATGCCTTCCGGCACCGTATCGAGCGCAATGTAAATGGGATACAGCGGCCGATCGCCCGCAATGCGCTGCGGCACACGGCGGCTGACGCGGCCTTGAACTGCATCGGCCGGGCGCGCGTCGAAAAACAACTCCACCGACTGACCCGTCTGAACCAACGGCCAATCTTCTTCCACCACACTCGTTTCCGCTTCGACCGCGCCCGTATCCGAGAGGACGATGGCACTGGCATTGGCCGCCACGCTTTCACCGGCGCGCACCTTCACGTCCAACACAGTGCCACTAAATGGCGCGGTGATGACGGTTTGCGCCAACTGCGCGCGTTTTTGCTCCAGCGTCAGACGCGCTTGCTCCAATTCAGCGCTCGCGCGCAGGACGATTTCCGATCGGGGTGACAGCAGCTTCTCCAGATTCTCCTTGGCTTGCGCTACTTGCGCGGCCGTCGAGCGGAGTTCGCCTTCGTTGAGTTTGGAGGTCGCCAGATTGCAGCGCGCCACGGCCAATTCATAGGCATTGGTGGCGCTCTTGTAGATCAACTCGCGTTCTTTTTTGATCGGGTAACGGCTGGCTTTCCAGTCGTTCGCCACGGCGTTGTAAGCATCGCGCGCGGCCAGCATGAAGTT
>JAUQXD010000677.1 GCA_030834835.1 Thermoflexales bacterium
ATCCAGCGCGCGTCGAGTGAATGCTTGGTAGCGCTCGCGTTTGCCGCGTGGCCGATTCTCGAGCGGCGGCAGGATGCCGTAATTAGCCTTCATCGGCTGAAAGTCTTTGGGGTCCGCGTGCGTGATGTAATGACACAACGCGCCCAGCATGGTTGTTTCGGGCAGCGTCACTAGCGATTGATTCAACAACAATCGCGCCGCGTTCAGGCCTGCCACCAGCCCCGTTGCGGCATTGCCGATGTAGCCCTCAACGCCCGTAATCTGCCCGGCGAAAAACAAATCGGGACGTGTGCGGAATTGCATGGTCGGCTCTAACAGAGTCGGCGAATTGATGAAGGTGTTACGGTGCATCATCCCATAGCGCAGAAACTCGGCGTTTGCCAGGCCCGGTATCAAACGCAGCACACGCTTTTGCTCAGGCCACTTCAGATTGTTCTGAAAGCCCACGATATTGTACAACGTCCCGGCGAGATTATCCTGCCGCAACTGAGCGACCGCATGTGGACGTTTGCTCGTACGCGGATCACGCAGGCCGATGGGCCGCATCGGCCCGTAGGCCAGCGACTCCAGGCCGCGCCTCGCCAATACCTCGATCGGCAAACAGCCCTCAAAGAATTTGGCGTCCTCGCGTTCGAAGTCGCGTAGTTCGATGCGTTCCGCAGAGGTCAGCGCTTCGATAAAAGCAACATACTCTTCTTTGGTGAACGGGCAATTGATGTAATCCCCGGCGAACTCATCGTCGCCCGATGATTTATCGTAGCGCGATTGACGGAAGGCGATCGTCATATCGATCGAATCGGCTTCGACAATGGGTGCGATGGCGTCGTAGAAATACAAGTGCTGCTGCCCCGTCAGTCGCGCGATGTCGAGCGCCAGATCATCGGCGGTGAGCGGGCCGCTGGCGATGATGCACGGCCCGGCGGGAATCGCCTTGACCTCTTCACGCACGAGCGTGATGCGGGGATGGCTCACAATTCGAGCCGTAATCTCCGCCGCAAACCGCTCGCGATCGACGGCCAGCGCGCCACCCGCAGGCACGGCGGTTTCATCGGCCACACGCATGACGAAGGAATTGAGCAACCGCAGTTCGGCTTTCAACAGGCCAGACGCGCGATCGGGCAAGTTGCTGCCCAGCGAATTGGAGCAGATCAATTCGGCCAGTTGATCGGTGTTATGTGCGGGCGTGTTACGGACAGGCCGCATCTCGTACAACGCCACATCGAGGCCGCGCTCCGCCGCCTGCCAGGCCGCTTCTGTTCCGGCCAATCCGCCGCCGATGATTGTTAGTTGAGTAGTCATGGAGTCGAATGGTCGATTAGTCAATCGGTCAACTGGTTGACCAGTTACCAGTCACCGGTTACGCTTTGCACGCCACCATCGTTTTGATAAGGCCCAGAAAGTTGACCTTGAGGCTGATCAATTCAAAACCGGCGGCGCGCACATTGCCTTCCGTATCACGATTGAGATTGCAACCTTCGGCAAAGGCGTGCCAGCGCGGATTGAGTCGATCTTGCAGCCGGCCCAGCCACGCGTGATGACTGCGCACGTGGTCGATGAGATACAACTTGCCGCCCGGTTTCAGTACGCGCCGCACTTCTCGAAAGCCGACGATGGGCCGCTCGACGCTGCAAAAGACCAGGGTCGCTACCGCCGCATCGAAGGTGTCATCGGGAAAGGCCAGATGCTCGATGTCGGCGGAGGCCAATCGGATGTGGGCATTCGATCGGGGTTTGGCCTGCACGATCGATTCTTCATTGAATTCCGTGGCAATAATCGACGCGCCAGGTTGATAATGATCGAGGTTAGGCCCCCTGCCCGCGCCCACTTCCAGCACGCAACCGCGCACCTGACGCAGCAGATTGCTACGCCAATTGCCGATAAATGGGACGTAACCGGTGCGACACATGCGGGCAATTCTACCACAGGCATGGGCGGGTAATCGGTCAATCGGTAACTGGTTTACCGTTTGATTCCCGATCGGGCAAATGACGCTTGACACGCTCTGGCGCGTGACGAATGCCCTTATTTTCTCCAGACGATTTGACTTCACCAATCGATTGCTATATAGTCGTTAGGGTCGGTTACTATTGATTGCTGGCGGGCGTAGCGATCTGTCTACGCGATATATCCCACCCCTCAAGGAGATTGACGATGAGCATCAGCATCCTGGCGAAATCGATCGCGGAATCGCCGACGCTAAAAATGAATGAAGAGGCGCGTTTGCTGCGCGAGCGCGGCGAGGCCGTGATCCACCTGGGCATCGGCGAACCGAAGAATAAGACGCCGTTTCCGGCGCTGTTGAGCGCGGCGGCCAAACTCAATACTGGCGACATCAAGTATTCGCCGACCGATGGCATTCCGACGCTGAAGAAGGCCATCGTCCGTTACACCGAAGAGAACTACGATCGCATCGTCGGGCCGGAAAACATCATCGTGTCGTCGGGCGCGAAGCAGTCGCTGTTCAACATTTTCTACGCGCTGCTCGATCCCAACGATGAAGTCATCGTCCTCGCGCCATACTGGGTCAGTTATCCCGAGATGATCAAGATGGTGCGCGGCGTGCCCGTCATCGTCACGCCGGAGGACGGCAGTTTCTATCCGCGGATGATCGACATCGAGCGCGCCGTGTCATCGTCTACCAAAGCCATCATCGTCAACAGCCCCAATAACCCGTCGGGGGTGATGTATTCCGCCGAATTCATGGCCGCCATCGTGGACTTTTGCGAGAAGAACAACATTTACCTGATCATGGACGACATCTATCACAAACTGATCTTTGGCAAACGCAAGTGGTCGCCCGCGTATCAGTTCACTCATCAGGACGTGGAGTCAACCCGCGTCATCGTCGTCAATGGCATCGCCAAAGCCTACGGCATGACGGGCTTCCGCATCGGCTGGTGCGTGGCCAATCGCCAGCTGGTGGAGGTAATGACCAACATTCAGGGCCAGATCACGTCATGCGCGGCGCTCGTCTCGCAGGCCGCGGCCGAGGGTGCACTGAACGGCCTGCAAAGCGTGGTCGAAACACTGCGCCTGACGATCGAGAACAACCGTGAAGTGATGTTGAATGAACTCAGCGCCTTTACGGGCATCCGCTGCACGCCGCCCGATGGCACCTTCTACTGCCTGCCGGACTTTCGCGCTTACAGCAACAACTCGGTGGAGTTGTCCAATTTCCTGCTGAAGCAGGCGCGCGTCGTGACCGTGCCCGGCAAGGAATTCGGCATGGAAGGTCACATTCGCTTGAGCTACGCCGGCACCGTCAAGGATGTGACCGAAGGCATCGCGCGCATCCGCTGGGCGCTCGATCCCAACGCGCCGAGCGAGATCTACATCGGCGACAAGAAGATGGTGCGGGATTGGATGTGATGGTTGGTACATTGGGAATCGGTATATTAGTAAATTAGTCGAGCGATCACTCCACTAATCTACCAATTTACCAATCTACTAATTTACCAATCGCCCTCCTCAAGGAAACCACTATGAACAACCTATTCAAAATCCCCACACCCGCCGCCTCACAGGCAGGCGTCTTGAAGAGTGATTACGGCCTTGAGAATCACGGCTTCGCCGGCACGGGCCTGGTGTACTGGAATCTGCCGACCGAAGCCCTGATCGAAGAGATGATCTTTCGCGGCGAAGCGAAACTCACGAAGCACGGCGCGATTGTGGCGAACACCGGCAAGCACACGGGCCGATCGGCCAACGACAAATTCGTCGTGCGTGAATCGAGCACCGAAGACAACATCTGGTGGGGGCAATACAATCGCCCCTTCAGCACCGATAAATTCAACGAACTCTATGCGCGCATGATGGGCTTCGCGCAGGGGCACGATCTCTTCGTGCAAGATTGCTACGTCGGCGCGGACCCGGAATACACGATGCCGGTGCGCGTGGTGACAGAGGATGCGTGGCACAGCATGTTCGCGCGCAATATGTTCATCGTGCCGAAGTCCGCAGCGGAGTATCGCCGCCATGTGCCCGACTTCACGGTGATCGCCCTGCCCTCGTTCAAGGGCATGCCCGGCATCGATGGCACCGTGTCCAACACCTTTATCGTGCTCAGTTTCGAGCAGCGCGTGTGCCTCATCGGCAACACAGCGTACGCGGGCGAGATCAAGAAGTCGATCTTCACAGTGATGAACTACCTGATGCCGCTGAAGGGCGTCATGCCCATGCACTGCTCGGCCAATGTGGGCAAAGACGGCGACGCGGCCCTGTTCTTCGGCCTGTCGGGCACGGGCAAGACCACCCTCAGCGCCGATCCCAATCGCGGCCTCATCGGCGATGACGAGCACGGCTGGAGCGACAACGGCATCTTCAACTTCGAGGGTGGCTGCTACGCCAAAGTGATCGATCTATCGGCCAGCGCCGAACCCGAAATCTACGCCACCACGCAGCGCTTCGGCACGATCCTGGAGAACGTCGTCTACAATCCCGTCACGCGCGAAATCGATCTGACCGACGAGTCGCTGACCGAGAATACGCGCGGCTCGTATCCGCTGGAGTTCATCGGCAACGCGATTCTGGAGAAGCGCGGCGGCCAGCCCAAGAACATCATCCTGCTGACGTGCGATGCGACGGGCGTCATGCCGCCGATCGCCCACCTCACACCCAATCAGGCGCTGTATCAATTCATCAGCGGCTACACGGCGAAGTTGGCCGGCACCGAGGCGGGCCTGCGCGATGAGCCGGAGATCACCTTCAGCGCGTGTTTCGGCGGGCCGTTCATGGTGCATCATCCCGCTGTCTACGCGGATTTGCTCAAACACAAGATTCAACATTACGGCGTCAATTGCTGGCTGGTCAATACCGGTTGGGTGGGTGGCGAATATGGCGTGGGCAAACGCATCAGCATCAGGCACACACGCGCCCTGCTCAACGCGGCGTTGAGTGGCGCGTTGCTGAATGAACAATTCCGCGTCGATCCGGTGTTTGGCTTCGAAGTACCGCTGCACTGCCCCGAAGTGCCCGACGACGTACTCGATCCGGCGGAGGCGTGGCCCAGCAAGGAAGAGCACATGTTCAAGTACAAGGAACTGGCGGGGCGATTCGTGGAGAATATGAAGCACTTCTATTACTCGCAATACAAGGAGCAGATCGAGCCGATCCTGCACGCGGGGCCGAAGGTCTAGCGCGGCTGTAGCGGATGTGAATTCTCAGCGGATATAGCAAGCGGATAAGCGGATGACATCGGCACGAGTCGGCCATCCGCTCATCCGATCTTTATCCGTTGAAGATTTCCCATCCGCCTCCATCTTTTACCCGTGTTTGATCGATGCTATACTTGCCAACATTCCATGCTTATTGTGCAGTGTGAAGAAGTTGATGGCGTTGAGACGATTTTTCGCCAATCAGAGAATTGAGCGACTTAGGAGATAATATGGGATATCAATCCATTACAATCTCAACCGTAATCAGTCGATTAAACATCCAGTATTTTTTGCCAGCGATCCAGCGCGAATTTGTCTGGGACACGGATCAGATAGTCCAGCTATTTGATTCTATTATGCGCGGCTACCCCATCAGCTCATTTTTGTTTTGGGAACTGAAACCCGAGAATCGCGAAAAGTGGGAGGTTTATCGATTCATTGATCATTGGACACTGTAGCACGGCTACCGACAGGCCGATGCTAAAAGGTATGGTTTGGGGTAAACTCGGGCGCTATGAAAAAGACGCCTGCCAGCTCTCCCCCCAAACTGGGGCCAGGTGAATACCGGCCCGATATGGCGTTTAC
>JAUQXD010000678.1 GCA_030834835.1 Thermoflexales bacterium
GCGCCCAGGGCATCACACGCCGGGCAGTCGCCGCCCGGTCGGACGATGGCGTAACCGGCCATGGGGTCGCTGCCGTAGTTGGTGAAGTTGACGTTCCAGATGATCATCAATCGCACCTTGCCCGAATTGATCGACATGGCGGCCGCTTCGGCCAGCCACGCGGCCTGTTGCGCGACTGTCACCGCCGACGCCCACGCGAAGTTGGGGGCCGTCGATTCCAGCGACGGGAAGCCGTCATCGCTCAAGTAGCCAAACTCGGTGAAGCACACCTTGCGCGAGCCGCCAAAGGCATTGTAGTACAGGTTCATGGTCGGCTGGAAGTACCAGCTATAGTGCCCACTTTGATCGGCGGGATGCCCCGATGAGGCCGACGGCGCGGTTGCGCCGGAGTTATGGTGCGCGCCAACGCAATCCATATAATTGGCCGCGCCTGCCGCCGCCATTTGCCGCAGGAACGTATCGTCATTGCAGCCGTCCGCGCCGCAACCAGCCGCACCCCACCAGCCAGTAGGCGCCAGCGCCGCGCTGATGACCAGCGTGCCGCCGTTGGCCGCTTTGATGGCATTGTAGGCTTTGGCCAGCAACTGCGTATACGTGCCGCCGTTGACCTGGCCGTTCGGCCACTCGCGATCGATGTTGGGTTCGTTCCACACTTCGATCGCGTCTGCACCGGCGGCGGCCATCGAGGCTACCGAGGCCGCATATTCGTCCTGGTAACTGGCGTTGGTCACCCGGCCCTTGTCGCCCAGTACGCCCAGCAACACTTTGAAGCCGGCGGCGTGGGCCGAGTTGATAATGTCAGAGGCATTGCCCCCGGCAAAGGTTTGCACTTTCACCCACTTCATGCCGGCGCGATTCATCGCAGCCGCCGCGCCCAGACCGTCGATGTGGCCGCCCAGTTCAAAACTGCCGATATTGCCCGCCACGACCACGGGCGGCGCATTGGGCGTTGTGGGCGCGGGCGCGCTGGCGGCGACATTGGCAGGCGCATCGCCCGCCACGATGACGGCGCTGAGCTGCGTGCCGAAGTTGCCCTGCGCCGACTTCAACTGCCAGAAGCCGGTGTAGTTGCCATACTGATCGGGCGCGGTCAACGGCACGCTGACTTCCACTTCCGTGCCACTGACAACCTTGCCCACTTTCACACTGTCGGGTGAATTCAGTTTAGTTCCGCTCACGAAGACCAGCGTCGTATCTTCGGGCCAGTTGCAGCTGCCGTCATTGCGAATCTTCCACGTCTTGGTGAACGCTTCCGTATTCTTGAACTTCGTGCCATCTGGCACGGTCACGTCGGCGACGTACAGAGCACTGAGACAGGCCGCTGAAACGGTCGTCGTCGGCGTCGTAGACGCCGTCAGCGTTTCGGTGGCTGTGCCCGTTACAGAGATACCCGCCGTGGCGCTGAGCGTGTCGCTGACGCTGCCAGACACGATGATCGCGCCCTGACCCTTGCTCTGCGTGCCGATCAACGCGGCGATGTTGTACGAACCGGGTTCGGTGGGCGCTTTCCAGACGATCGTGGTGTCCGTGATCGGGCGGGCCGAATTCAACACCGTCTTGCCGCTGCCCGTGATCTTCCAATCCATGTTGAGTTCGGAGGACAGGTTGCCGGGCACGGCCTGCTGACGGAAGCCCGTCAGGGCTTGATTCAAGGCATTGGGCAGCACATCGCCCGAGAGGCCGCTGATAACGACGCCCCGCATGCGGCGCGGCAACAGCAGGCTCAGGCGCTGGCCCAGACTCGCCGCGGTATTCACCATGACTGAGTGCTGGCCTTCGCTGCCCTGATAGTTGAAGCGATAGACAAAGGTCCTGGTATCGAATGTATAGTCGCTAACTTTAGTCGGATTGTCCAGCGAGAGTTTGACTTCAGCGCCGGGCGTCACCGTCATGGGCTGCGCGATCGACAGCTGCCCGATCGGTTTAATGGCGTCCGCAAAGGACACTTCCACCGGCTGGCCGCCGGCCGGCGTATCCAGGCTCGCCAGCGACACGATCGGCTGGAATTTATAGCGATTGACCTGGGTGGGCGCCCAGTCGATCAACGCGCGGGCGACATTGCCTTCCAGATAATCATTGGGGTTCTTGCCAAAATCCGATTGAACCACGTCGGCGACCGCGCCGATAGCCACCCAGTCGTAACCGGCGGTATCGGGCGCGCCGTTGGCGTCGATGGCGGGCGCGGGCAGCACCACGGCCAGCAACTTATTCTGCGCGTGCACGCTGGCGGCCAGCTGCTGGACAAAGCGCGTATAGTCGCCGCGATAGTCCGTCGGGAGGCCGCGATAATCGATGGCGACGCCCGCGAAGTTGCCGCGCGCGGCCAGTTCGCTGAGCGCCGTGACGTGCGCTTTGACCGACTCATCGCTGGCCAGAAACGCTCGCACGGGTTCGGCACTGTCCGATCGCACCACGGGGATCAGGCGGGCCTTGTCGGTGGCCGGCAGCGTCCCGGCTTCCGCCATGAGCGAGCCATCATCAGCCAGCATCCACCCGTTCACGTAGACTTCATTCAATAGCGAGGCCGCATCGGCGGGCATCGCCTGGCCCGGCGTCGTCTGCGCGGCCACGTAGGGCGCCACCGAAGTTGATTGGAACAGGGCCAGATGTTTGGGCAGCGCTTCGATTTGCGCGGAGACGGTGTTGCTGGAGGGATCGAGATACGCGCCCAGCCACGCCCACTGCGCGCCGTCCCACGCATACAAATCGTAGGTGTCGTCCGTCGAAGCGCCGTCGGGCAAATTGATGGCCAGGCTGCCGGCTACGGCTTTTGCGCCGCAGCCGTCGAGTTCATAAATCAGGCTGCGCAGCAGCAGGTTGACGGGCAGCGCCTCGCGCGCTCTGGCGAGTTCATCACCGGCCTGATTGGCGTCGAATTTGTCGACGCTGACTGACTGCGTCTTAACCGTCACCGACTGCGCCGGATCTGACAGGGCGATGGTGAGACCATCGGGCGTGGTCGTGGCCGGTGTTTTGGCATCCAGTGTCGTGCCGGCGCAGGTCAGACCCACGCGCTCGGCCAGTGAAATGGGGGGCAGCAACAAACCAATGATAACCAGGATGACAATGGCGCCGATCCACAGGTTGCGTCCACCGAGACTTCGATTTCTCATAATGCTAACTTGCTTCCTTTCGTGCATTACTGGCACGTTGGCACAGACTGTGCCGGATGACGGGGCTAACGAGCACAACCGTTGCGTAATTTGCGTTAAAAAAAGTGACGGCGAACCCGCACCGTCACCCTGTGTTTAAGGTCTGATGGAACGAGATTCTAACATGGCTCAATTCAATCTGCAAGCCAAAACCCCTGGAGTCGCCGGGGTGTTGGTAACGGGTAGCCGGTGACTGGTAACCGTAACTGGTAACCGGTTACCGGTTACTGGTGATTGGTTGCTGGCGACCGGAGCATCGGTCGTCCGGGCGAAAACACCTGAAATTCTCGCACAAATGTTTCAAACCAGCGCCGATTGTGGTAAAATTAGTCTTTGTGGAACGCAAACCAATTTCTACTCAAAACAGTCAAGAACAACCGCTGGTGGGCGTCATCGAGGCCCTGGCGGCTGGCTTTGATCGGGCGCGACGACAGCCGTGGTTGATGATTATTCCGCTGGTGCTGGACCTATTTCTGTGGATCGGTCCGCGCCTGGAAGCACAGGCGTTGTACGCCCAGTTTGAGCCTAACCTGAAGAGCATCTCGGCGGAACTGGATGTCGAAGGGCAGAAGTCCGTACAGGACATGAGCGCTCTGTTGAAGGATTTTCTGGGCCACTATAACCTGTTTGCGTGGCTCAGTGTGGGCATCGTGGGCGTGCCGGCGGTGAATACCTCGATCGATGCCACCGCGCCGCTGGTGACAGGCACTGCGCCGATAAAGATGCCTGTCGGTGACGTGGGCACTTATCTGGGCATTGCCATCATCCTCAGTGCGGTGGGGCTGCTGGTGGGCGGCCTGTTCTGGGCGATGCTAACCCGGCCGCAGCGGGCCGAGCCATTCAATCTCAGTGTCTGGCTGCGCGACGGCCTGACCGTGGGCGGCCAGCTGGTGGTGTTGGCCGTGGTGACGGCGATACTCGCCCTGATCATGATGTTTCCCCTGTCGATTCTCATGGCGCTGCTCAGCGCCGTCAGTTTAGGATTGGCCTCATTCTTGCCGGCGTTGCTCATCACTGGCGTGGTGTGGGTCGTCTTCTATCTGGCCTTTACCGTTCACGGCCTGGCGCTGTATCGACTGCCGCTGGCGCGCGCGCTGCGCCTCAGCGCCCTGGTTGCCCGCATTTACTTCGTCTCGACGCTGGGTCTGGCGTCCCTGTCGATTCTGATCTACGTGGGCCTGGGTGTGATCTGGGAAGCCTTCGCGCCCGATTCGTGGCTGCGGCTGATCGCGATGGCGGGCAACGCCTTTGTGGCCGTCGGGCTGGCCTCCGCCTCTTTGATCTATTACCAGAACCGATCGACCATCCTGGCTGAACGGCTGCATTTGCCGCAACTGTCTAATCTCTAACATCCAACATCTAACATCCAATATCCAACCTCCAACCTCTAATCATCAACATTCAATTCAGGAGCGATGTCTGTGGCGGAAGAAACCAAAGTCAAATACGATGCCAGTCAAATTCAGGTGCTGGAAGGTCTGGAAGCGGTGCGCCGCCGCCCCGGCATGTATATCGGCAGCACCGACATTCGCGGCCTGCATCACCTGGTCACCGAGGTCGTCGACAACGCGATCGACGAGGCGCTGGCCGGCGAGGCAGATCATATCGACATCAAGATCCACGAGGATCTGAGCGTCTCCGTGCGCGATAACGGGCGCGGCATTCCGGTGGGGCCGCATCCCACGCAGAAGGACGCCAACGGCAAGCCGATGGACGCGGTCGAAGTCGTCATGACGATCCTGCACGCGGGCGGCAAGTTTGGCGGCGCGGGCTACAAAGTCGCCTCCGGTTTGCACGGCGTCGGCGTGAGCGCGGTCAATGCGTTGAGCGAATGGATGCTTACGACGATCCATCAGGACGGCAAAGAGTATCAGCAGCGCTACGAACGTGGCAAGCCGACCGGCCCGGTGAAGCTCATCAAGAAGCTGGCTAAAGATGAGACGTGGCTGCACGGCACGCATCAGCGCTTTTACCCGGATATCACCATCTTCAAAGAGGGCATCGATTACAAATTCGAGACGCTGATTCAGCGCTTCCGCGAGATGGCCTTCCTCACGCGCGCCCTGACGATCCAGTTCATCGACGAGCGCGACGGGCACGAGATGTCGTTCCACTTCGAGGGCGGCGTCCGATCGTTCGTGCGCTATCTCAATAAGAGCCGCCAGGTGCTGCATCCGCCGGTCTATGTCGAGAAGCAGATCAATGGCACGGCGGTGGAAGCGGCCATTCAATACACTGACGGCTACACCGATTCGGTCTATGCGTTCGCCAACAACATCAACACCATCGACGGCGGCACGCACGTTACCGGTTTCCGATCGGCGCTGACGCGCACCCTCAACGACTACGCGCGCAAAGCGGGCCTGCTCAAAGACTCCGATCCCAACTTCAGCGGCGACGATGTGCGCGAAGGCCTGACAGCCATCATCAGCATCAAACTGCAAGACCCGCAGTTTGAGTCGCAGACCAAGTCCAAGTTGGGCAACGCCGAAGTGAAGGGGCAGGTCGAGAGCGTGGTGGGCGAGGCGTTCAGCACCTTCCTTGAAGAGAATCCGCGCGAAGGCAAGGCC
>JAUQXD010000679.1 GCA_030834835.1 Thermoflexales bacterium
TGCCAACGATGCGGCAGTGGGCAGCGGCGCGTTCAAATTAAAGTCGTTCGATAAAGATCAGGGCGTCATCGTGCTGGACGCCAATCCTGATTTTCATCTGGGCCGCCCGAAGATTGACCAGGCCATCTTCCGCACTTTCGATAATGAAGACGCCATGGTGCAGGCTATCAAAGTGGGCGACATCGACGCGGTGATCGAAGTGCCCAGCACGGCGGCTGAAACGGTGAAGGGTTTTGCCAACGTCAAAGTTGTGCAGCAGCCCAGTCGATCGTTGTCGCAGCTAATCATCAACTCCGCGCCCGCCGATCACGATCCCGCGCCGACCCGCAATCCTGCGCTGGAAGACCCGGTGGTTAGACTGGCTATCGCGCACGCCATCGACAAGCAGGATCTGGTGGATATTGTATTGCAAGGGCTGGGCAAGCCGGGTTACAGCATTATTCCGCAAACGCTGGGCGGCGGCTACTGGTACAACCCCAATACTCAGGATGTGCCGTTCAGTATAGAGACCGCCAACGATTTGCTGGAGAAGGCGGGCTATGTCAAAGGCCCCGATAATGTCCGGGCTAAAGATGGAGTTCGACTCGAGTTCCGGCTGCAATTCCCGTCAGATTCCGACACCGCGCCGCGCGTGGCCGATTTGATGACGGGCTGGTTCAAAGAGGCGGGCATCAAGACCACGCCGCAAGCGGTCGATCCTGATGCGTTGACATCCGCCTGCTGTCCGACGGGCGATTACGACCTGATCCTGTGGGGCTGGGGCAGCGATCCCGATCCCGATTTCATGCTCAGCGTCTTGACGAGCGATCAATTTGTGGAAGGCGGCTGGAGCGACAGCGGTTACTCCAATCCCAAATACGATGAACTATACCTGGCCCAGCAATCGGCCATCGATCCGGCCGAGCGCCAGAAGATCGTGTGGGAGATGCAGCAGATGGTGTTCGACGACAAGCCGTACATTGTGTACTGGTACGCGGACACGCTGCAAGCATATCGCACCGATCGCTTCAAGAACTTCATCGAGTCGCCGATTCTGGCGATCGAGTCGGCTGCGTCGTTGAGACAGGTCGAACCGGTCAAGTAGCCTCACCCCCAACCCCTCTCTCGCCGCGCGGGAGAGGGGTCTTTTGATGCGATGAACCGCCGCGATTATCTGCTGCGCAAAGTGCTGCTGTCGATCGTGACGCTGGCCGTCGTCGTCACGATCGACTTCTTCCTCTTCCGCGTGCTGCCAGGTGATCCGGTGCGCGCGGTGATTGGCCGCAATGTGCGCATCACGGCTGAAACCCAGGCGGCGCTGCGCCAGCAATTCGGCCTGGACAAGCCGCTGTTCCCCGATCAATTCTTCAACACCATCGGCCAGTGGGCGCAGGGCAATCTGGGCGTGTCGTGGTCGCTGCGCCGGCCGGTGGGTGAAGTGCTGATGAGCAAGCTGGGCTATACGCTGCTGCTCATCACCAGCGGGCAAATCCTGTCGATTGTGCTGGGGATTACGCTGGGACTGTTCGCGGGCTGGAAGCGCAAGACCGCCGTCGATGTGAGCGCGTTGACGTTCTCGCTCATCGCGTGGGCCACACCCACCTTCTGGCTGGGCATCATCCTGCTGGCGGCGGGCAGCACGTGGCTGGGCTTGCCCACGGGCGGCTCGGTCGAACCCGGCAACATCGGCAAGCCGTTCCTCGAAAATTTACCCGACATTCTGCGTCACCTGATTTTGCCGACCCTCACGTTCACGATCGTGTATCTGGGCGAATACATGCTGATCATGCGTTCGTCGATCCTGGAAGTGCTGGGCGAGGACTACATCCTGACGGCGAAGGCCAAAGGCTTTAGCAACTGGCAGGTCTTGCGGAAACATGCGCTGAAGAATGCCATGCTGCCGATCGTGACGCTGGTGGCGCTGAATCTGGGTTTCACCGTCTCCGGCGCGATTTACATCGAAACGGTATTCTCCTATGACGGCCTGGGTAAGTTATTTCAGACGGCGCTGGAAAAGCAGGACTTTCCGCTGTTGCAGGGCGCGTTTCTGCTGCTGGCCGTCAGCGTGATCGTCGCCAACCTGCTGGCGGATTTGCTGTACACGTATCTTGATCCGCGGGTGAGAGAGACGTGAGGTAATACATACTGCGTATTGCGTGATGCGTGGTACGTGACGAGTGATGAGTGATGAGTGATGGGCCGATGTCATTCCCGCGTGCTCGCGCAGCGGGCGGGAATCCAGCACCCAATCGGAGTGATCTGTTAATCGTCACTGTGGATGCCCGATAGAAACATTCGGGCATGACGTAAAGAGTGGCTTCTGATGAACAAACATTTATATACTGAAGAGAATAGTGTTCAGCGCGAACGGTTGAAGGCGCTGGTCGCGAAGTTGAGCGACGACGATCTGCGGCGCGAAGTGGGCGCGGGTTGGACCGTGGCCGCGACGCTGGCGCACATCGCGTTCTGGGATCAGCGGGTGCTGAAATTGCTGCATCGCTTTGAGCGGCAGGGCGTTGGCCCCTCGCCACAGCCCGCCGATGTGGACGCCATCAATGATGCGGCGAAGGCGTTGTGCCTGGCGCTGCCGCCGCGCACGGCCGCACATCTGGCGGTCTCGACGGCCGAAGAACTCGATCGGGAATTGGAAAAGTTACCCGACGATATGCTGGAAGAACTCGCTGGCGCAGGCCATCCCATCAAGTTGCTGCGTGCCGAACACCGCGAGTATCACCTGGATGAGATTGAGCAACTGATCGGTTGAACACGGATTATTCATCACTCGTTATTCGTCACTGATCATGAACGATCGCTGGCTGATCTTCAAGCGCAAC
>JAUQXD010000680.1 GCA_030834835.1 Thermoflexales bacterium
TACGCGGCCGGTTCGGGCCTTGCTCTGGGCGTGTCGTCGGGCAGGGTACCAAAGACTACATCCCACGACGGCGAACTGACGCCGAAGCGCTCGTTGGGCGTCTTGTAGTGGTGGAGCATGTGATAGCGCTTCAGCGCCTTCAGCACGCCCGACCGCATCGGCCAATGATGCGTGGCATAGTGGATCATGTCGTAGCAGACGTAACCCACGATGAAGCCTGCGAATAACGCATCCACCCACTGCGGCGCGGCCAGCCAGTTCCCCACGACGATCGCATACAACTGATAGAACACCAGCGCCAGCGGCACCGTCACGATCGGCGGCATGACCAATCGCGTCTTGATTTGCGGCTGCACGTGATGGATGCCGTGGAACAGGAAGATCAGGCGCTCGACAGTGGGATGGTTCGTCTTCGGTTCGAAGTGGAAGACGAAGCGGTGCATCGTGTACTCGGTGAACGACCAGACGATGACGCCGATCACAAAGGCCACCACGATCTCACCCACCGATAGGCTGGCTGAGACGATCGGGCGCGAAAGATGCCACAGCGCGATCGGCAGCCAGATCAACAGCACCACACCCGGATGGATGTGCGTGAAGAACTCCAGAAAATCGGACTTGAACAGGCGAATCGGCACATCACTATGATTCGTCGGCATGTACGGCATACTATGTCTCCTGCGAGGAATTTCCGGCAGATTCGCTGGCTAAGCGAATCGAGGGCGGATGAGGTTATTGTACCTCATCTTCTTTATTCGGAGGCAGGACGCGCCACCCAGATCATGTCCGACGATTGATCGGTTAGTTCGTGGCAGTAGAAATCGCCGTAAACACTTTCGATCTCAAAACCGGCGCGGGCCAGCAGATGTTCCATCTCGAAGTGGAAGACGCAGTGCAGCGGCACGGGGAGGCGTTCCCAACGATTGATGACTGTTCCAATCCCGTCGAGTTCTTCCCAGATGGTCGTCACTGTAGCAGTCTGCGTCGAGGGCGCAAACGTCCACGCCCGCGTGGGGCGATAGCGTCGTCCAGTCATGGGATGAGTGTGCTCGCTGCCCGCTTCAAACACACCGCCCTGGCCGGTCAACAAGTCGCCCAGCCAATCGATACTTAGATGATCGAGGTGGATGACGAGTGTGCCGTCGGATGCGAGGTGGCGCTTGAGGTTGGCGAGACAGGCGAGTTGATCCTCAGGCGTCAGCATGAATTGAAACGAGTGGCCGGGCATGATGATCAGTTGAAACGTCTCGCCCAGATCGAAGGTGCGCATGTCGCCTGCGACGAAGCGCACGTTGGGGTAGTCGCGACCTTTCTGGCGGGCAATCTTTACATTGGTGCGGACAGATCGACGCCCGTGATGCGAAGGCCGCTCTGCGCCAATTGCAGCGTCACGCGGCCTGTGCCGCAGGCGACTTCGAGGACAGCGCCACCTGCCGCCGCGATCGGCTCGATCAACGATCGGTAGAAATCGATCTCGCCGGGCCAATCGGGCACGGAGACATCGTAAAGTTCTGCGTTGAGTTGCTCGGCGTCGAGGGTCATCGGGCAGGATTCGTCGCCTTCATGTGTTTTACCGACTGCTTCACCAGTTCCTTCAGCGTCGGCAGATCGACATCGGCCAGCCTGTTGACGTACAGACACGCCTTGCCTGTCTTGAATTTACCCAGCTTCTTGAGCAAATCCGCATAGCCGTCGAAGCCGGCCATGATGTACAGCGTCAGGTTTTGTTTGCGCGGTGAGAAGCCCACCAACGGCCAGTCGCCTTCGCGCCCGCTGGCGTACTTGTATTGATAGCGGCCAAAGCCGACGATGCTGCTGCCCCACATCTGCGGCTCGGCGCGCGTGACCTGCTTCATCAACTTCAAGACGGCAAAGGCATCGGCCCGCTTCTGCTCGTCGGGGATGGTGTTCAAGAAGTCTTCGACATTTTGATCGGTGGGTTTCGTTTTCAACTCGGCCATGGCTACCTCCCTGTAGCTTAGTCTAGTCCGCTCGATTTGAAGAACTCGATCACACGTTGCTCGTATTCGACGGGATACCGATCAAACGCGCCAGTGTGCGGTGTGTCCATCGCCACCCACAGATCAGCCCGCGCCCCGATCGAATCGACGAACAACTGATTGAAGGCGACTTCCTGTTCATCGGCTCCGGCCGCGATCAACAAGAACCGAGCGTCCGTTGCCTCTTGCATGGACGCCAGCAGTGGCGTCGGCGGCGTCTCACCCGTCAACACTTGCACGGCGGCATACATCACGCGCGCAGTGAAGTTGCGATACAAGGGCTGCTCGGCGGGCAGGGCGTTCAGTTCCTCGATACAGCGCTGGGTCGCTCCGTCGGCAACGATGGCTTTGATCGCCGGATAGGTTGAGGCTGCTCCCAACAACACTTCGCCGCCCAATGAAATGCCTAGCCCGCCGATCGATTTGACTTCACTGCGCGCTTGCAGATAAGTTACAGCCGCGCCGACATCGCGTGTGCCCTGCCAGCCATAGCGATTGCTCGTACCGGTGCTGCCGCCATGCCC
>JAUQXD010000681.1 GCA_030834835.1 Thermoflexales bacterium
TTATTAATCTCAATCCCGAGTCTGGTCTAATCCTTGGGCAGTATCGGGTTGGGCGAACACCAAGTGCTCTCACATATGATGGACAGCATATCTGGTCTCTGAATCAAACCGACGGTACCATTACGGGGATATCAATGATCAACCCGTTACCCATATCTCCAGCAGAGATAGTGTTCGACGGTGGTATGCTGTGGATCATCGACAAGATCTCGCCTCAGATTATCAGCGTTAACGAAAATGATCTAACGATTATCGCCCGATATGCGTTGCCAGGAGTTCCTAGTAAACTCCTTATCCAAGACCATCATGTGTTAATGGCTCTGCACAATCCTAACCAAATCGTTGTTCTGGATCCACTAACCAGGCAAATCGATCGGATATTCTCGCCCAGCGAACACGTGGCTGATTTCATTATTTCAAAAAACACACTATGGGTTGCATCAACAGATGCTAAAGCGATCGAGCAAATCGATCTCGAATCAAAAACTTTGGTGAAACGCTATGTTTTGCAGGACTCTCCAGCTATGATGCTCGAATTTGACGGCAACGTCTGGGTTGCTACTCAGAATCGTAATTCCTTGGTGAAAATTGACCCGTCTAGTGGCAACGTACAAGCCTATGCTCTCGATGGGTTTCCGATCAGCATGAGTCCAGATCCGCGAAACGATTTGATATGGATTGGACTTGGAGATTCAGATGAAGTAATATCTTTTTCCTCTGCTGTGAACTCATTTAGTAGTACTCTCAAACTCTCCCATGAGCCACGGGTGTTGTTGGTTAACAGAGGTACAATATGGGCAGGGGGGGATGATGTGGTTTCACGAATCAATCATGGCAGATCAGATGAGATCATAGATTACGTAGTAGGTCGCGGCATACTTGATATGACTCTTGGCGCTGAAAGGTTATGGCTGGCGGAATTCACGGACAAGACCATTGAGCCAATAATGATCGGGGAAGCGCGGTAATACAGATACAGTAGTCTCATCAAATTGACGTAGGTGGATTCAAACCAGGCATGGCCAGTTACGTCGTTCAAGCTACCTGATCCGATCCGATCCTATCACATTACAGGTCTTTTACGGCCAAAACGCACTAGCATATTGCATTTTGCTATATTCATTAAGGAGCTATCATGACTAAGCAGAAATCGCAACGAAAAAAGAAATCATCCTTAAACGCAAATGAGGTTGTACACGGTGACAAGATTACAGTTGGCAATATCGGTCCAGGCACAATAGCCGCTATTGGTCGAGGTGCTCAAGCAAAAGTAACCAATGAAATGCCGGGTGCGGACTTAGAGAAGTTGTTTGATTTGATCTACAAGAAAATTGATTCGCTACCAGACGAAGCTACGGTGCCTAAGGAGGATGTCAAAGAAGCTGCCGAAATGATCGAGGGGCAGATACGCCAAGGCGATCACGCTGATCAAAAGGCACTGCAGTTTAACCTGAAGGCACTTAAGCACATGGCACCAGATATCTGGGAAGTGGTTGTCGACACCTTCAGCAGTCCTCTGAAGGGTGTTGCTACAATAATTCGAAAGGTAATGGAAAAAGCGAAGAGTAAAGACTTATCCGAGTGAAGATATTTGAGTAATTATATACGAGTGAACCAGTTAGCCCTTGCGTATCCATGTACACAGTGATGAGGGCCCATTTCCTTTGCGATTTAGTTCGCAGATCAACGCTAGATAGTAGTGCAATGGCTGTTGCCGATCCCGCGAATTAGACAAGCTGTGGATTGATCCTTCACATTAGGTCAAAAGCGCTTAACACAAATCTTCAAGTGCTCACAACAAACACAACCCCTTGACTATTGTCAGCGACAAGCACATGCATTAAGCATAGTCAATTGCATCCTTTCCCCGTTGCTCCCGAAATATGTCATAAGGTTCGCCAACAAAATCGTTGACGGGGGATAACTCGGGTGAGGCATGCAGAGCAGATTGGGCGGCCGAGTGATTAGCCGGCGTGTTGAATTGCAACGAGCGAAGGCGCAGTCACCGGAGGGGTGCGGCGTTTTGGTTGAATGTGATAATCAGCCGATGTTCAGCAATCGAAAGTCGAGCACCTCTGGGACCGACTAGGGCCGCTGAGTGAGACCCATGGCCACACCTGCCCTGCGCCAGGGCTCGACCGCCACGCGGTCGAGGTCGATCGATTGGTTGACGCAAGGCCCGATGCGGTCGAGCAAAATGATAATGAGCGCGCCACCGCTCAATCTGTAGGTGAAAGTGAAATTCGCCCGGCGGTTGAGCCAGACTCCACGAGCGACGGGCGAGCGGGGCGAGTTGCGGCGCACGCTCCAGCTCCCCGTCCAGCCCACCCCGCTGTAGGCGAGGACACACTTACCTGCGTGATCGCACCGAGTGCAAGTGTGTGTAGATAGAATTGTGGCGTTTGATGAAAGCGGCGGGGATGCAGCCCGCCACAAAGCCTGCGATTGTAAGCAGACGGTGAAGGGGTTCGAGGAAGATTCAGAGCGTCTGGCGACCAAACTGGTGCCAACGTCGGCGACGATGGTTCTTCTGGACTTGGGCACACAGTAGACTGGACAGGGTAGCGGGAAGGCACGTGATTGTCCCCAAGAGGATCCATCACGGTAGAAATCCTTCTACGGAAACGAGCCCAGCGCGCAGAAATGACAATTTCGTGTCAATTTTGAATTGAGTATTGATTTTTACCAAACATGATGTACAATGCACTTTAGTGGTGCTTGATTCACATCCGGTGTCGTTAAAGCGGTGAGTGCCCTTAACAAACAAAAAAACGCGCTACAGTGCGCGTAGATATTTCCAGGCTATTTCTCACACAGGTGACCTCAGTTTAGCGGCTGAAGTCCTGTGTAGTCAATTTTACTTCAACATACCCTCCACTCCCGTCGGGTCCGTTAATGGTAAAAACTCTCTTCACCTGATGCGCCCAGCGCGTCGCCGTGCTAGAGCAGTGAAGCAGAAATGCTGAACTGTTAAAGTACAACCTGGTCGAGAACTTTTACCGCATTCACCGACTCTGTTGCCACAGGGTCGGTTTTCTTTTTGCATGGTAGCATTTTTCGCGCCGCGTGTCAAGCGCTGTGCCCCAGAACAGCGCTAAAGCGCGTTGTCCACGCCTGTCATCAGTTCCTGCTTCACGCGAAAGCCCGGCCCGTCATCTTCTTCCAGCAGGCGATTATGCCTGAAAAACCAGAGGAATTCGCGATCGGGCCGCACGCGCGTCACTCGGTTAGTGGTGAGATCAACATCAATGCGCTCGAACATCAAGCGGCACATTTCGCGCTGTTCCTCGATCGTGGACAACGGCCAGATGTGTTGAAAGGTATCGACCTGATGGCCGAGATTCAACGTGCGATCGGCTGACGGCAGGATGATCTGATTGAGTTCCTTCGTGATCTCATCACGGCGTTCGGAGAACTGTGCGCGATCGAGACTACCGTCGGCGTAGAGTTCTGTGATGCGGCTCAACTTGGCTTCGAGTTCCTTGCGGTGCGCCACGGCCTTGGTGCGCTCTGACTCATTGTCGAGCGCTGCTCGAATCTCCGCTTGCCAGTCCTCGGGCAGGGTAAACGCCTGCACGATCTCCGCGACCTGATCCTCAATGATATAGCCCTGCACGCCGTGGCCGGAATGCGGGCAATCGTTGTAGCCCCGTAATTTTGAGACGTCGCGATAGTAGCGGTATTTGCGGCTGCCCTGGGCACGCAGCGTGCGGCCGCAATGCGCGCAATACACCAGCGTGTTGAGCATGTACGTCCGCAGGCGATTGCTGTTGGCGCGGGGGGCGCGGCGATGCTTGCGGCGCGCATCGAGCGCTTGATCAAACAATTCCTTCGTAACAAGTGGCGGGTGATTGCCCGGATACAGATCGGTGCGATACTCGATCACGCCGTAATAGAAGTCGTTCTGCAGCAGATCGCGGATCGACTCCTTGGACCACAACTTGCCTTTGCGGGTGTGCAGGCCGCGCGTGTTGAACAGGTCGGCGATCTGCCGATCGACGTAGGTGCCGGTCGCATACAACTCGAATCCCTCCCGCAGCGCCTCGCCTTCTTCGGGCACGATGTGGAGTTTGCCGTCCGCGCCCTTGATGTAGCCGAAGGGCGGTTGATTGTTGTGCTCGCCCTTGAGCACGCGACCCAACTTGCCCTTGCTGGTCTCGCGCGACAGGTTCTGCAGATACCAGTCGGCAAAGACGGCCAGCACGTGAAACTCCAGCATACCGTTGGCCGTGGAGAAATCGAAACGATCTTCGGCGAACGCCAACACCACACCCTGATCTTCGAGTTGCTTGAAGTAGACCAGAATATCGTGGAGTTTGCGCGAAAACCGATCGAGATGATGACACAGGATCGCATCGACCTTGCCTTCATCGACGAGGTGGATCAAGTCTTGAAAGCCGGGCCGCTTGTCGGTCTTGCCGCTGTGCTCGTCCTTGAAGACACCGACCAGCGTCCAGTGCGGCTTGTCGCGGGCGAGGAAAGCGCGACAACGTCTTTCCTGTTCATCGAGCGAATGGCCTTCGGCCTGCTCCTCCATCGAGACGCGCACGTAGATCGCGACGCGGCGCGGCTTGTCGTCCTCCTGATAGGGGCTCTTCTTGATCGAGCGCAGCCGGGTGGCCTTGCCGAGGGATTTGGGTGCGGAACTCGCGGACATGCTGAAAACTCCTTGAAAATCAGGCTATGGCGTGATCCAATTCATCGATCACGCCACAGTATACCATCAGGCGGACGGCGTTGTCGATGACATTGGCCGTCGCCGCACGATCTGCGCGATCAATTTCTTCAGCGCGCGCTGCTTGATCGTGCCCGTGTAGGGCGTGCTGCTTTTCGATTTCTTGCTCATCAGGTGCTCCTGAGTGGAGCACGTCGGGCGCCCGCCGTGCCGTGGGTATTTCGCCAGGCCGTGCGATGGTCTTATCTTACGCTCGCTCAAGGGGTGTCTGATCGGGAAAATCCGCTGTTTGTCCGCTCTTGCGCGGACCGGCACGCCCTGGCGCGGACTGGTGCTAAAATGAGGGACATCTGCTTCAAACGCGGCCGGGGGAGACATGCAGGTCACGGACGACCATCTGCACGGGGTGGAGCGGGCACTCAAAGACGGCTGGAACTGGCGCAAATTGGAACGGCTCGCGGGGCCGGTCGTCGAGGTGTTTCAACGGGCGCGACCGGGCGGCCGCCAGCCCGAACTGGTCGAATTCTTTGAGAGCCTGGTGCGGCGCGTGGTCAGCGAGTCGCGGGGCGAGCCGTGCGCGGCGCTGGGCGCGATCCTGTGGAACGAAACGCGCGTGCGGCCGATGATCGCCGAGCCGCACCCGCTGCTCAGACCGGAGATGTTGGCCCAACTCATCAGCGATCCGAAATGGCCGGCGCTCGCTCAAGACTGGTATCGACGGTATGGTTTCCCTGCGCCCGAGCAGCGCATGCTGATAGGCTACGGGCGCACGCGCGGCTATGAATGCCTTACGCTGGGCAAGACCCGCCTGGTCGAACTGCTGAATGAAGCGGCCCCCGCGCGTGAGCGCGCCCGTCTGGACGCTGCAGGTAGTTGGACGAAAGTGAGTCAGGCGGTGGCGCACTGGCTGGCTCATCCGCCAGAACTCAGCCCGCGGACGTTGGCTTCGATCTACGTACCACCATGGCTTATGCAGCCTGCGCCGCAACC
>JAUQXD010000682.1 GCA_030834835.1 Thermoflexales bacterium
TTTCCCGGCGGAATTCCGCTTCAATCTGGCGAATCCGCTGATCACGCAGGGCGCCAGCGGTACCTCACCGAATTTGCTCATTCATACGGCGCGCGAAGATTGGCCGTGGCGCACTGCAACGCTGGCCGCGCATCTGGCGCGCTTCGTGTCGATCGCGCTGAACGCGCTGGCATTGTGGGGCGTGTGGCAGATCGCGCGTCGTATCTTGCGCGATGAACGGCTCGCAGTGTTGGCGCTGGCGTTGGCCGCAGGCCCGCCGCAGTTTGTGTACGGCGCGGCGACGATCAACAATGACGCGCTGGCGGCCGCGACCACGACGTGGCTGGTGTATGCGCTGCTGCGCTGGCTGGATGATCAATCCGTGTGTTGGACGATCATCAGCGGTGTGATGCTGGCTCTGGCACTGCTGTCGAAGATCGGATTGGTTGCGTTGCTGCCGGTGCCCGCACTGGCAATTGTTTTACACGCACTACGCACGCGAAGCGCGCAACACGCTCGTCGTCATTGGCGGCAGTTGATCTTAGCAGCACTGACCATCTATGGCCTTGCCTTCATCATCGCGGGCTGGTGGTATCTGCGCAACTGGTCGCTGTACAGTGATCCGCTGGCATGGCGCGAGTGGCAGGCATTGACGGGTGCGGGCCGCATACCGCCAACACTGGGTGATTTCGTCGGCGATATGATCGGCCTGTTCGGTACATTCTGGATCGATTTTTCATTGCGCGTCGATCGAATGTGGTGGCCGGTTTTCGGCATAGTCGTGTTGGCGGTAATTGTCGGCCTTGTGCGGCGCGCGATCCGGCGTGAGTGGCCGCTCGATTGGCCGAAACTGCTTATCGCGTTGAGTGTCTTTGCGTTGTTGCTGGCCTCGGCAATGCGTTATTCGCTGAACATTTACAATATTCATGGCCGCTTACTGTATCCGTCGCTGGCTGCGATGGGCTGTGTGCTGGCGCTGGGAGTATCGGCGTGGAAGTCGCGGGCAATGGTGATTGCGCTAGTTGCAATTCCGTGGGCTTTCACCGTCGTTTCACCGTTGGGCATCATCCAGCCGGTTTACGCGCGCCCGATTGTTTCAGCGTTGCCCGTCGGTGTGACGGCGACCTCGGTGAGATTTAGTGTGGTGGAACTTGTCGGGTATCGCCTGAATGGCGCGCGATTCAACGATGGTGACATGATCGAAGTAGAGACCTATTGGCGCAAAGTGCCGACATCTTTCGATGTTACTGATGCCTCTGGCACGGTTGCGTTGATTCAAGGCTCGGCCAAGATACTCGATCATGTGGCGGTGACGTTGGGCAACGATGCCTACCCGATTTGGGCGTGGCAACCAGCCGAGTTGATTGTGACTAAATACAAGTTGCCGGCTCAAATCAAGGTGACCGGCCTGGTCAATGTAAGCCTAAACGTCCGGATTGATGCGTCGGGCTTCCGCCCGACGGATATGGGCGGCACGACAAGTTTGGGGCAAGTGGCGGTGCATAACAAGCAAGAATGTACCGCTAATGTGGCCGCCGATGTTACATTTGGTGGCATGATCAGAGTGAGTGGCTATCGAATACGAATCAATGATACCGGTGTACCCGACATTGGGTCCTCACTGGGACTATGCTTGCAGTCCCTTAAGCCGACAACGTTCGATTACACAGTGTTCGTCCATTCAATCGATAGTCAGGGCAAGTTGTGGATAAATGATTCGCCGCCCGGCAATGGCGATTCACCGACTTCGATTTGGCTGCCGGGCGATCAAATCATGGATTTTCACAGTGTGCCGCAACAGGTTGAGCGGATCTCGGTTGGCTTTTATCGCCTCGACACCGGCGAACGCCTGACGATCGACGGCACTAACGAAACCGAATTCATTATACAGAATGAACCCTAACTCCAACCTCCGATCTCCAACCTCTAATATCCAAAAAGTCGTCATCATCGGCGGCGGGCCGGCGGGCCTGACGGCCGCGTACGAGTTGAGCAAGCAGGGCGTCAAGCCGATCGTGCTGGAGAAGGGCGCGCGAGTGGGTGGCATCGCACGCACCGAAGTCTATCGCGGCTATCGCATGGACATCGGCGGGCATCGCTTTTTCACCAAAGTGCCGGAAGTGGAAGCGCTGTGGCACGAGATTCTGGGTGATGATTTTCTGGTGCGCCCGCGCCTGAGCCGCATTTATTACAATCGCAAATTCATTCTGTATCCGCTGCGCTTTGCTGATGCCCTGAGCAAGCTGGGTGTGCTGCAAAGTTTTCTGGTGTTGATGAGTTACTTCCGGTCGAAGGTCCTGCCCTATCGGAATGAGAAGACCTTTGAAGAATGGGTGTCCAATCGGTTTGGCACACGGCTGTATCGCATCTTTTTCAAGACGTACACTGAGAAGGTATGGGGCATCCCCTGCAATCAACTCAGCGCGTTGTGGGCGGCGCAGCGCATTCAAAACCTGTCGCTGCCGCGCGCGGTGATGGGTGCTCTGTTCGGAGCGCGCGGTGCGAAGAACGTCAAATCGCTGATCGAGCAGTTTCACTATCCGCGGCTGGGACCGGGTATGCTATGGGAACGCGCCCAGCAGTTGATCGAGCAGCGCGGTGGCGAAGTGCACCTCAATGCCGATGTGATCCAGGTGCGGCACGATCATGGCCACGCGACGAGCGTGGTGGTTCGATCGAATGGGCGCGAAGAGACCATCGAGGCGGACGCCATCATCTCCACCATGCCCATCAGCGAACTCGTCGCCAAGCTCGATCCGCCCGCGCCGGCCGATGTGCGCGATGGCGCGGCGCAGTTGACGTATCGAGACTATTTCACGGTGGGCTTGATCGTCAATCAGCGCGATTTGTTTCCCGATAACTGGATTTACATACACGCGCCGGAAGTGAAGGTCGGGCGCATTCAGAACTTCAAGAACTGGAGTCCTGAGATGGTGCCCGATCAAAGCAAGACATTTTTGGGGCTGGAGTATTTTTGCAACGAAGGCGACGACTTGTGGAACATGAGCGATGAGGCGCTGATTCAACTCGGCACGCGCGAACTGGAAACAATGGGCCTGGCGCGCGCGGCGGATGTGGAAGACGGCACGGTGATTCGCCAGTTGAAGACGTATCCGGTCTACACCGGCGAATATGAGTCCTACCTCGAACGCATTCGCGGCTTTCTCGATTCGATGCCGAATCTGCAGACGGTCGGTCGCAACGGTCTGCACATGTACAACAATCAAGACCACTCTATGCTGACGGCGATGCTGGCCGTGAAGAATTTGCTGGGGCAGGGTTCACATGATGTGTGGTCGGTCAACGTCGAGCGCGCGTATCATGAGGAAGTGCGCCTGCCGTCTAGCGCGGTAGACTGACAGGGTGACTGGGTGACCGGGTGACACGGTGAATCTTCACGCAATACGCATCACGCAATACGCAGCGCGGTTGTTTAATATCAAAACGATCCTCGTCCTCTTCGTTTTGCTGGCTTCGCTGTACAGCGTCGTTACCCCTATTTTTGAAACCTCCGACGAACTCTGGCACTATCCGCTGGTGCAGTGGCTGAGCAAAGGTAACCCGCTGCCGGTACAGGATG
Organism: Thermoflexales bacterium; assembly: GCA_030834835.1. Taxonomy (GTDB): domain Bacteria; phylum Chloroflexota; class Anaerolineae; order Fen-1058; family Fen-1058; genus JAGOBP01. The sequence continues at coordinate 3,560 of JAUQXD010000682.1, forward strand.
CGAAGGATGTCGGGCCGTGGAAGCAGGAGGCCAGTCAGCCGCCGCTGTACTACTATCTCACGGGTTGGGCCACGTTCTGGATCGATACGAGCGATCTGGCCGAAGTGCGTGTTGAAAATCCGCACGTCGATAACGGCGTCATCACACCCGATGGCAATAACAACCTCGTCGTGCATAATCCCGAACGCGAAGCGTTTCCGTGGCGCGGCACGGTGCTGGCCGTGCAT
>JAUQXD010000683.1 GCA_030834835.1 Thermoflexales bacterium
CCCGCTGCCCCGATGATCAAGCCTAAGCCTACGATGGCTTCAGCGCGGAAGGTTCCCAGTTCGGTAGCGACTGTTGCCGTCCACCCCAGGAGCAGTACGCCGCTCACCAGACTGACGAAGATTGCCGTGGCTGCATCGAGCGTGGCGCGCTTGATCGGCAAGAGACGGAGCAGGCCGAAGCCTGTCCAGATGCACAACGCGGGCAATAGGATCAAGACCGTGAGCATGATATAGGGGCTATTCTTTGCGATCAGCGGGTAAGCGTTTCAGTTCAGCCACTTGTTGGCGCAATTCGGCGATCTGCGCTTCGAGCTGCGCCACCTGCTGCACTGTATCGTTTTCGCTACGAGCCATGAGCCGTTGCAGCGTGTTGACCACTTCGCGATTGAAGGCCACTTGCCGTTCCAACGTGGGATCGAGATACGGCTCGCGCAAGTGCGAGGTGAGGTTGCGGCGCAGCCACGCCAACAGCGGCCCGATCAGCGGCGCATTGGAGCGCACCACGTAGCCACGCTGCATCACATCGGCCGCTTTTTCCAGCCACTTGAGTTCAGTGACCTGTGCTTGCGCCGCCGCAGCCGCGCGCTGCGTCGAAGCCGACGAAAGCGAACGCCGATAAGTCGGGGCTTGCTCAGGCAGCCATGCTGTGGCTTCAGCCACGATCTTACTCCAACCGGCTTCGTAGGCTTCCAGTGAGAATTCTTTCGCGCGTGACAGGCCGCGCTGGACCAATTCGCCGTGCAGTTGATCGTCCGTCAGCACTCGCGCGATCTGATCGGCCAGATCAGCTGCGTTGTCCGGTTCAGTTAATAGTCCTGCTTCGCCGATCACCCACGGATGCGCCGTCGCATTACTGGCGACGATCGGTACACCTGACGCCATGGCTTCGATCAGAGGCACGCCAAAGCCTTCGTGCAAACTGGCCGAGGCATACACGTCAGCCAATCGATAATACGGCGCTTGATCATCGACCACACCGGTGAAAATGACTTGGGAGGCAACGCCCAATTTTTCGGCGCGGGCCTTGGCTTTCGCGACCGTTTCCGCAATTGCCGGATTGCTGGCATTGTCACCCACGAGTAGCAGCACCGCATTCGGCACGCGCTGCCGCACAATCGGCAAGGCCTCGATCAACACATCGATCCGTTTGTTGCCTGCCATGCGGCCGACAAATTCGATTACGCGCTTGCCGTACAAATCGTATTTTTTCAGCAAGGCCGCGTCTTTGGG
>JAUQXD010000684.1 GCA_030834835.1 Thermoflexales bacterium
TATGGGCGACGGCGGCGGCGGCGGCGATCAGCACGGCACGATCGGTAACGGGCAAGATCCCGCGCAGCTGCTGGGCAAGATGCTGCGCATCAACGTGCGCGGCGTGCCTACTTACACCATCCCGCCCGCCAATCCGTTTACGCAGACGGCGGGTTATCGCCCTGAAATCTGGGCGCTGGGATTGCGCAATCCGTGGCGCTTCTCGTTCGATCGGGTCAACGGCGATCTGTTTATCGGCGACGTGGGACAGAATTGCTGGGAAGAGATCGATTATCAGCCTGGTAACAGCGCGGGCGGGCAGAATTACGGCTGGCGTCAAATGGAGGGCCTGCGCCCGTTCAACGTGAACAACTTCGACGATTGTCTTCAAGCGCCCATTTCGCCCGCCGGCCTGACGCTGCCGGTAGCCGTTTATGGTCGCAGCCTGGGGTCAGCTGTGTCCGGGGGCTATGTGTATCGCGGCCAGCTGTATCCTGCCTTGCAGGGCGTGTATTTTTATGCCGACTACAGTTCCGGTAACATCTGGTCGCTGGAGCAGACCAGCCCCGGCGTCTGGTCGAGCGATCTGAAGCTCGATGCAGGTTTCAACGTCTCGTCCTTCGGCGAAGATCAGGCCGGTGAGTTGTATCTGACCAGTCTCGGTGGGGGCGAAATCTACCGACTGGTCTCCGCGCCGGTCGCGCCACTCTCGATCGATCTGTCAACTTCCACCAAGACCGTTTCACCCGGCACGGCTCAGCGCGATAACGTTGTAACCTACACTATTGCGCTACGCAACACTGGCGATCCCTTTAACAACACCGTGCGCGTCACAGACACCATCCCGATTGGCCTGAGCTACGTGAACGGTTCCTTTGCAGCGACCGGCGGCACGGTCGACGCTTCGGCCGCGCCCACCTTAAAGTGGCAGGGCGTCATGGGCAGCGCTTCGGCCATTACGCTGACCTATGCGGCAAAGGTCACCGCATTGACCGCTCAAACGATCACGAACTCCGTCCAGATCAACCCCGTCATCAGCCCGACCCTCACGCGCTCGGCGGTGCTCAACGTCTTGAATGCGCCGCCAGATCTGTCGCCCTCAACGAAGCAGGCTTCGTCCGGTTTGGCCGTGGCGGGGGACGCATTGACTTACACCATCGTGCTGCGCAATGTCGGCGGCCCGGCCACGAACACAATGTACCTCACAGATACCGTCCCGGCCGGATTGAACTATGTGCCCGGGTCATTGACGGCTACGTCGGGCAGCGTGGATCAATCGGCGGCGCCGATATTGACGTGGCAGGGCGCGCCCGGATCGACACCGTCTGTAACGGTGACGTATGTTGTGACCGTGTCTGTAATCTCGCCCACGGCGATCACCAACACCGTCACCATCAATCCGGGTGTGGGGGCGTCGTTCACACGTTCGGCGGTGATCATTGCCAATGGCGTGCAACTTTATCTGCCGTTGATCCTCAAATCACCCTGACGCACACTGACCCAATCGGGCCTTAACCGGCAATGTCGGTTGAGGCCCTTTTTGTTAACGGGGCTGCGACAAGACTTTGACCGGATTTTTACGGGGTGTTCTATGGCACGCTCCGGTGGACGTGATATACTTTTTATTGCGACTATTCGCAACAAGTGATATTCGCAACAAATGAGGCGCTGTGACTTCTTCGATCGATGTGGCGACACACTTGCATACCCAGGGCTACCGGCTGACGCCGCAGCGCCAGGCCATTCTGGAAGCTGTGCGGCAGGCCGGCGATCATGTAACGCCAGAGCAGGTGTATGAGACTGTACATACACATCAGCCGGCCATCAGCCGCGCCACCATCTATCGCACGCTGGATTTTCTGTGCGAGCAGCGCCTGGTCACGGCGATGCATTGGGGCGGCCAGACGTACTACGAGATCGCGGGCGAGAGGCCGCACCACCACCTGATCTGCCGCAGTTGCGGCGGTGTCGCCGAGATCGATCGGGGACTGATCGATCTCTTGATCGAGGCAACCGCGAAGAAGCATCGCTTCACTATCGATATGGATCACATCGCCCTGTTTGGACAGTGTCGTCAGTGTGCCGATCGCACCAAAAAACCGGTCATGCGATCGGCGCGCAAAGCTTAATGGGCTAAGGAGGCCGAGATGTTGTTGTCACCGTCGTTTGCCCCGTTGAAAATGCACATTCCCGATGGTTTCTTGTCGGCGCCGGTGTCGCTGGTGCTGTGGGCGCTGAGCCTGATCGTCATCGCTTACGCGCTGCGGCGCGCGAATAAGGACCTGGGCGACAAACAAGTGCCCTTGATGGGCGTGCTGGCTGCGGCAATTTTTGCCGGGCAGATGTTGAACTTTGCGGTGGCGGGCGGCACGTCCGGCCACCTGCTGGGCGCAGCCCTTGCCACGATCTTGCTGGGGCCGTGGGCGGCCGTGCTGGTGATGACCACCGTCGTCGGCGTGCAGGCGTTGATCTTTCAAGACGGCGGCTTGTTGGCGATGGGCGGCAACCTGTTTAACATGGCCGTCATCGGTGTATTCGTCTCGTACTTTGTCTATCGCACCGTGCAGCGCCTGAGCGGCGGCCAGAAGTGGGGCGTGTTTGCGGGCGGCGTGCTGGCGGCCTGGTCGTCGATCTTTATTGCTTCGTTGGCGGCCGCATTACAGCTGGCTTTGTCGGGCACATCGCCGGCCAACTTGAGCATCCCGGCGATGGGCGGTATTCACGCTGTCATCGGCATCGGCGAGGCGCTGATTACGCTGGGCGCGCTGGCCTTCCTGTACGCTACGCGTCGCGATCTGCTCAAGATCGATGGCGTACAGGCAAAGAACGGCAGCCTGGTGTGGGTCGGTGGTCTGGCGATCGCGATCTTGTTGGCCGTCGCTTCGCCGCTGGCGTCTTCGCATCCCGACGGCCTGGAATGGGTCGCTGAGCAGCAGGGCTTCATCAATGCAGCGCAGGCCAATCCGTACGACATCATTCCCGACTACGTGCTGCCGGGTGTGCCCGATGAGGCGCTGGCAACCATTCTGGCCGGCATTATTGGCGTGGTGATCGTGTTTGGCGTAGCACTGTTGATTGCCTACACGCGGCGTAATCGACAATCCGCTGTCAATCAATGATCAACAGCGGTGGACGGATGGCGATAGTCGGTCATCCGTCCACCGTCTTCCGTCCTTCACCGTCTTCCGTCCTTATCTTATGCACATCCACTTTCTCGATCCCTATCGGCCGCGCGTCAGCCTGATTCATCAACTCGATCCGCGCGTAAAGCTGGTGCTGGCCATCGCTTTTATTCTTACCACCTCGCTCGTGCCGTTTGGCGCGTGGCCGATCTATATCCTGTTGTTCACGTTGTCGATATCGATCGTCATTGCCTCAGAACTGGGCGTGAAATATGTGTTGAAGCGCGCGGCCCTGGCGCTGCCGTTTGTGCTGGCCGCGGTGCCATTGATGTTCACCGTCGACGGCCCGGCGTTGCTCACCATTCCGATCGGGTCCGCCACCTTAACGCTTTCGTCTACCGGCCTGGAGCGCTTCATCAGCATCGCGCTCAAATCGTGGATTTCAGTACAGATCGCCATCGTGTTGGCGGCGTCAACTTCATTCCCTGATCTGTTAGTGGCGATGCGGGCGATCAAGTTGCCGCGTTTACTGGTAGCCGTGTTTGGTTTGATGTGGCGCTACTTATTCGTATTGGCCGATGAAGTCCTGCGGTTGATGCGGGCGCGGGCCGCGCGCAGCGGCGAGTTCGAAGGCTACAAAGCCGGTGGCACGCTGGCGTGGCGCGCGAAAGTCACGGGCGGCATGGCGGGCAACCTCTTTGTCCGATCGCTGGAGCGCGGTGATCGCATCTATGCAGCGATGGCGGCCCGCGGTTACGACGGTGAAGTGCGATCGCTGCCACTACCACCGCTGGCCTCGACCGCGTGGTTGACGCTGTTCGGCGGATTGATCTTGTTGGCGGCGTTGTTGGGTCTGGCGGTCCTGATCTGGCGGTAGTTGAAAACCTGACAGGTCTTCGATCGACCTGTCAGGTTTAATATGGACGTTGTCATGCATCATACGATTGAAGTTGAAAAGCTGACCTTTGCTTATCCTGATGGGCATCCGGCCTTGCACGAAACATCATTGAGCATCGCGCCGGGTGAAAAAGTGGCGTTGGTCGGCCCCAACGGCGCAGGCAAATCCACGCTGATGCTGCATCTCAACGGCATCTTGCGGGGCAAAGGCCGCGTGTGCGTGTGCGGACTGGAAGTCGGCGAGAAAACGCTGGGCAAGGTGCGCGCCGCGGTGGGCCTGGTCTTTCAGAACCCCGACGATCAACTCTTTTCGCCGACGGTCTTTGACGACGTGGCCTTTGGCCCGATTTATCAGGGCTTGAAAAAAGCCGAAATTGAGACGCGGGTCATTCACGCATTGGAGGCCGTGCATATGGTCGATTATGCGCGGCGCGTGTCCCATCACTTGAGCGTGGGCGAGAAGAAGCGCATTGCCATTGCGACGGTGCTGTCGATGCAGCCGGAAATTCTGGTGCTGGACGAACCGTCGGCGGGGCTTGATCCGCGCGCGCGGCGATCGCTCATCAACCTGCTGCGCGAACTACCGCAGACGATGCTGGTTTCCACGCACGATCTGCCGCTGGCGCGCGAATTGTTTCCGCGCACGGTGATCATGGATCACGGCGAAATCGTGGCCGACGGGCCAACCGAATCGCTATTGAATGATGTGGCGTTGCTGGAGGCGCACGGGTTGGAGAAGATGTGAGTTGCCATCTGATAGAATCAGACGGCAAGGTGTAGTAAACCCGCACAGCGGGTTTACCATGATTGGCCGCCGGCTTGTAGCCGATGGCCACGCCCTTGCAGTTGACGTTCGGAACTTAAACGCTATAATCGGCGTCATTCCAACTGAATGCCCGGTACCGCAGCGGCGGGCCGGGCATCTTTTTTAGACCTGTCAGGTGGCGCATCGAATGCCTGAAAACAAGTCAAGGCTTGCGCCACCTGACAGGTCCCAGGCAACCATCCAATGACCGATACCGATCCGAACGATCTATCCTCACAACCCACCACGGGCTGGCGCAGCCAGAAGCCGCTGCCGCCCGATCAACCGACGACGCAAATTTCGCAGCCGACCGTGGCGAGTTCGCCGCAAACCGCGTCGCAGCCAGCGTCGCGTCCGCGCGCCGCATCCAACGTCCAGCCGCCACGCGATGCGTCCAACACTCAGCCTTCGTCGAGCGGCTGGGGCCA
>JAUQXD010000685.1 GCA_030834835.1 Thermoflexales bacterium
GGCGAACAGTCGAGCAGATTGATCGGGTCGGCGATCATGCGCGCTTTGTCGAACATCGCCTGCGTCAGTTCGTAGTGCATCATCGCATACGGGTTATTCATCGCGTTGTGGTGCGCGTTGATGGGGAAGGGGGCAAAGTCGCTGTGCGGCACTTTGTATTCATACATGTAGCGCTGCATCAACTGCGCGTTGATGGCGACGAAGGTGTCACCCACGGCCGATTCCCAGTCGGAATCCGACGCGCTGACCAGTCCCGCCGTGATCTCTTCGCCGGGATGATCCGTCATCTTTTCCACACCGCACACCAGCGCGAAGTTGATTTGCCCGCTGGCGACGGCCAGATACGCTTCGCGAAAGGCCGCGCCGCCCGATGAGCACGCGGCTTCGACTTTGACCGCCTCGATGCCGCGCAAGCCCACTTCGTCGGTCAACAAACCCGACAGGAGATCCTGCCCCGACAGCGTGCTGGATAGCATGTTGCCGACGTACACACTCTCGATCTGTTCGGCGTGCGCGTCTTGCAGCGCGGCCAGCATCGCATCGACCGCCAGAAAATAGATCGGTTTGTCCCACCGATCGCCGATCGGCACCTGGCCGATCCCGATGATACTTACGTCTCGCATAATGTCCTCTTGAACCACGGATTACACGGATTTCGCGGATGATGAGTGGAATTCCGTGTTGATTGTTGTTGGATGCCCGACAGAAGCATTCGGGCATGACGCGACTATTGCACTATCAGACTAAACGACCTTCCACCAGATGCCCGTACATTCTGGCACGATGTCCCAGTGCTTATCTCGAATTTCCTGCTCGAATCGTTCACCGAAGAAAAAGCCTAAGCCTTCAACGGCCTCGTCCACCGAAGCGAATTGATAATCGGTGCGAATGGACTTGTGCTGGAAGCCTAAATCCTGCTCCAGAAAATCGTAGTAATCGGGATAGAGCCGCGCGGGTTCGATGTAACCGGTACCCAGCGTCTCGATGATGATCAACGCGCCGCCCGGCCGCAGCACGCGCTGCATCTCGCCGATGGCCTGTCGGAGCGCGCCCTGCCAATCGGGTACGAACTTGGACGACAGGTAGCCGATTGTCCAGCCGGCGATGGCGATGTCTGCGCACCGATCGGGCAGAGGGGCATGTCGGTGATCGGCGACGGCGATCTGCCACTTTAGGCTGTTGATTTGCCGAAGTTTATCGGCGGCAACGGCCAGCATGGCGGCCGAAGCGTCGAGGGCGATGATCGATCGGGCGGTGGGGGCCGCCAGGTCGGTCAATCGACCGGTGCCTGCGCCCCATTCGACCCAGTCGGCCTGATCGAACGATCGGATGGCCGAGAGCGCTGTACCCAGATAGTGTTGGTAATCTTCGTGATTGACCAGATTCTCATACTGCCGGGCCTGTTCGCGATAAATCGCCATTTGATCGGGCGGCATGTCAGCCTCCATTAAGCTGGCGTTAATCGGGCTGTAGTATAACACAAGGAGGTATCTTGTCGCGCCTGAGTGGGTGTGTTAGAATCGCCTACACTTCAGGTCGAAAGTGAGTGCCGTGCGATTATCATTCCGGCGTGCCGCCGGGATTTTGCTTATTGGGCTATTGATCGAGGCCGGTTTCGTGGCGGGGCTGCTGCTTGCGCCGACGTTGCTGCCCGTCTCGCCGTTGAAGTTGGGCGGCAGCAGTCCAACCGATCTGTATGGCGAGGCCTGGGACGCGGCGGAGCGCTCGTTTTACGGACAGGTGCCGTCGGAAACCGTGCGGACTTACGGCGCGATCCGCGGCATGCTTCAGGCGTACAACGATCCGTACACCTCGTTCTTCGAGCCGCCCGCCACCCAGCAGCAAAGCCAGCAGTTGGCGGGCAAATTCGGCGGCATCGGCTCGACCGTGCGGCGCGAAACGGATGGCCGCATCGTGTTGTCGCCGTTTCCCGATCGGCCGGCAGCGCACGCCGGTGTGCAAGACGGCGACGTGCTCGTTAAAGTCGATGCGCAGGCCATTACGCCCGATATGACTTTCGACGTCATCTCGCAGTTGTTGCGCGGCGAAGTGGGCACGCCGGTCACGATCGGGGTGCTGCGCGAGACGCGCGCCCTGACGTTTACCATCACGCGCGCCGAGATCAGTGTGCCATCGGTGACGTGGCGCGTGCTCGGCGAAGCGCCGTCGATCGGCTACGTGGCGATCAGCATTTTTGCGCAGCCCACCAAAGACGAGTTGGTGCGCGCCATCGACGATTTGAGGTCTAAAGGCGCGACAAAGTTGATTCTCGATTTGCGCGACAATGGCGGCGGCCTGCTGGACTCGGCCATCGATGTCTCCAGCCAGTTTGTCGATGGCCTCGTCGTGATCGAAGCGCGGCGGACCGGCGGCGATCGCAATTTCAACGCCAGCTCGACCGGCGCAGCGCGCGACCTGCCAATCGCGGTGCTGGTCAACGGCAGCACGGCCAGTGCGTCAGAAATAGTGGCGGGCGCGATTCAGGATCGGCAGCGCGGCAAATTGATCGGCGATCAGACTTACGGCAAAGGCTCGGTGCAAAACATCCTGCCGCTGTCCGATGGTTCGTCGCTGCACGTGACGGTGGCGCAGTGGCTTACGCCGAGTCGGCGGCAAATCACGGGCAAGGGCCTGACGCCCGATGTGCTGGTCGGTCGCAGCCCGGATGATGTGAATGCGGGGCGTGATCCCCAGTTGATGAAGGCAATAGAAGAATTGACAAAGTAACGCGCCGCAAGCGGCGCGGCCAGGGAGATGCATGGATAATTCAGGTCGAAGATTACTGATAGGCTTAATGGCGGTGATTCTGGCGGTGGCGATTGGCTCGGCCGGCTTTATGCTGGGCTACGCGGCCAGCGGCGGGGCGGCGGTCAGCGCCAAACCGATTGATTTACCGGTCTCTGCGCGGCCTACCGCCGCGCCCGCCTCGACTGATGCGCCGGCGGCCGAGGCGCCCGCTACCAGTTCGCCGCAAGATGAGCAAGCGGAATTCCAGATATTCTGGGAAGCCTGGCAGACGCTCAAAGCCGAGTATTACGGCGACGATTTGCCCGATGCGCAGAACCTGGCTTACAACGCCATTCGCGGTGTGATCTTCGGGCTGGAGGATCAATTCACCTCGTTCGTCACGCCGCAGGCTGCCAGGATCAACGAGGAGAATGCCACCGGCTCGTTCAGCGGTATCGGGGCGGTTGTGAATCTGAACCGGCAGCGCGTCCTGCAGATCGTGCGCATCTACGCCGATTCCCCGGCTGAAAAGAGCGGGCTGAAAGCCGGCGACCTGATCATCAAAGTCGACGGGGAAGAGATGATCGGCGAAGACATCGACACCCAGGTCTCGAAAGTGCGCGGCCCCGAAGGCTCCCAGGTGATGCTGACGATCGTGCGCGGCGAGGATGTGCCGTTTGACGTGGAAGTGACGCGCGCCAGGATCGAGATCAAACTGGTTGAATCCAAAATGATCGACAATGTGGCTTATGTGTCACTCGCCAATTTTAGTTCCTCGACCACAGCCCAGGAACTTCAGGCAGCCATTCAGCAACTGCTGGCGAACAAGCCGGCGGGTCTAATCCTCGATTTGCGCGGCAATCCGGGCGGCTTCCTCGATCAAGCCGTGGCTGTATCCGACATTTTCTTGAATGACGGCGTGGTGTTGTATGAGCGCACCAGGAGCGGCGATGACCGCGTATTCCGTTCGGACAACGACGGCGTAGCACAGGACGTGCCGCTGGTCGTGCTGGTCAACGTCGGCTCAGCCAGCGCGTCCGAAATCGTCGCCGGGGCCATTCAAGACCGGGGGCGGGGAAAACTCATCGGGGAGAAGTCGTTTGGCAAAGGCTCAGTTCAGCAAATCAACCGCCTTAGCGACGGCTCGCAACTGCGGGTGACCATCGCGCGCTGGTTTACGCCCAATGATCGGGCCATCCACGGCGAAGGGCTGGAGCCTGACATTACCGTCGAGGCCGGCGACGACCCCAAGATCGACACCCAACTCGATCGGGCGGTAGAGTACCTGACGACTGGCAAGTAGCCTGGTGTCAAAAAGACACAGAGTCCGGTATCGACTCTGTGTCTTTTTTGTGATATACTTATGCCGCAGTGCGTTATAAACGGATAAAGATCGATGGCTAAACCAGCTGATTCCGACATCAAAATCATGGCGACCAACCGCAAGGCCAGCCACGACTACACGCTCGAAGACCGCTTCGAGGCGGGGGTGGCGCTGTTGGGCACCGAGATCAAGTCCATCCGGGCCGGGCAGGCCAACTTGCGCGAGGGCTACGTCCAGCCGCGCGGCTCCGACCTGTACCTGGTCAACACCCACATCTCGGTCTACGAGCCGGCGGGCCGCACGGGGCACGATCCGCTCCGGCCGCGCAAACTGCTGTTGCACCGCAAAGAAATCGCCAAAATCCTGACGAAGTTGAGCGAGCGCGGCTACACGCTGATCCCGCTGAAAATCTACCTCAAACACGGACTGGCCAAGGTCGAGATTGCCCTGGCGCGCGGCAAACGCCAGTACGACAAACGGCAGGCGATTGCCGAACGCGACGCCAACCGGCAGATCGATCGCACGCTCAAAGGAAACTCCGGATGACGCTCGTGCTCGATCGCGCTCCAACGTCCGATCGGTTTTTGACGCCCGATGGCGCGCCGCTGACCTCGCTGGCCGCCGTCAATCAACTGCCGCTTGAACTGCGCGACGCGATCTACCGCACGCTCATCTTTGACGATTTGCTGGCGCGATACAACATCGATCGGGTTACGCTGCGCAATCCGTCGGGAGAGCGCGTCGTCATCATCGATGCGTCGCCACGCATCGGCGCAGTGGAAATCAAAATCTGGCGGCAGTTGAGCGACCGAGACCCGGTAGTGTATTTTCAACTGGCGGATACCGCCAACGATCAGCTGGCGGTGCTGCTGTTCGTGGTCAACGATCCAGACGCGCCGCGCTTCGATGTTGATCGCGATTGGGGCGGCGAGCCGACCAAATTCGGCACACTCACGCGCAATGTCCCGGTCGAAGTCGCCGCAATGCAGGCCGGGTTGGCGCCCGGACAGGTGCGGCACGGACTGCGGCTGTCGCGGGCGATGGCGCCGCTGGTGGAAAACTTCATTTCACGCCTGGGACACACGTATTACTTTCTGGAACCGTTGGCCTACCATACGGCGATTTTGTTTGAAAGTATGGGTTGCACGTACAGCCAGGGCCGCGCAAAAATGGAATGGGTTCACCAGGCGTTTCAGCCGCCCGACGGCGAGTTATTCAAGCGACTGGACGGCTCGACGCCGTTTCGGCTGCCGGGGGCCGAGAAAACTGTGCGTGGTCGCTCGTGGGCCATTCAAGACGGCATCTTGACCGAGCCGTTCACCGACTTTCACATGTACAAACACATCGGCGTGGATGCGGGGATTTGCACGTTTCCAAACTATGTGTGGTAAGTGCGATGGTGGTTTAGTGAGACACCTGCACTGCACCACGCTTGGCGGCCCACCCCGCCAAAGGCGGGGACATGGGCAACGCAGCGCGGTGCAAGTGTAGTGCGATAATCAGGTAGTTCATTGAACACTGATTATTGTTCATCGCAGTTCTTGCCAGCCAAATTTGACCCCTGTCGCAAATGCTTTTTCCTGTCCCTGCCGTCTCACCACCACGCGGCCTGTTCCAAACACCTCGCACGTTTGCGCCGCCAGATCGAACAGGCACGCCGTGTTCTCATCGATGCCGAGGGTGGCAGCCGACGGCGGCAGCAGCGATTCCATTTCCTTCAAGCGTCGTCTGCCGATGAAGCAATAGCGCGTATCGAAGGCCGCGCCGCCTTCGCTGTTGTTCCAGTGCGGGGCGATGGCCAATTCAAGGCCGTATGTGCCGAGCAAATCCAGACCATCGACCCAATACGGATCGTGTCCGGCTTTGTAGAGTTCATATACGGGCACGACGTGGCGGCTGGCCGCAATCGCCGCCGAACTGGCTAGGACGATGTGCTTGCCCTGATTCAGCGTAGTGCGAAATGCTTCATGAATGGGCGAATCGATCCAGTTGCGTACGGCATACGTCGGGCTGCCGGGGCCGGAGAAAACGTAGTTGGCCGCCAGAATCTGATCGGCTGCGGCTTGAATCTGCTCAGGCGTGGCAAAACGGCGTGCTCTGAATGTCACCACACTCAATTCCTGCTGGAGATTCTGCTTGAAGTAGCCTACCGCTTTGTCAGCCAGATCGCCGGCGTTCTCCTGGAAGCCTGCGGGTGTATCCAGAAAAATCGCGCGCAGCGGCTCGGCGATACGCGCCATCACCGCGCGATGCGCCGGACTCAACCGCGCCGACATCTCGCCCGAACTCATCAACGTCAACGTCCCTAAAGTCATGAAAGCCCCAGCCTCATTTCAAGATCAGATGCTTCAAAGATTATAACACCCGCTTTGTCGTTCGTTTGTCATTTGTCATTGCTGAATTGCCATTGAAAATTGTTCGTTGATCATTTATAATTGCCTTACTTGGGGATGCACTGGCTTCGACGGGTAGCGATCGAGGTCGCGTGGCAAGCCGGGGCGCTCTGGCCCCGTTAACAATGGAGCAAACTTTAGGTGCCAACCGCACCAACTACGCGGCTCTTCCTCTCGCTGCATAAGCGAGTGTAAGAACCAGATCATCTACGGATGATCCGTCGGCCCCGGCCTCGTGCTGGTGGGTCGGGAGTCCGGCGAGACAATGCCAGCGTGCGGTCCACTCCACGCCGATAGAGTGGACCAAAGACCATCGGCTGGCTGAGGCGATCTCCGTGTCGATGCGGAGCGCAGCAGCGACACCCAACCATCGACTAAGCTTGTAGGCATTCGACGTCATCTTATTCGGACGCGGGTTCGCAATGAAGCAGAGCCCCTGTGAGTGGCGACACTTACAGCAACATCCGGCTTAATCAGGGAAGGCTTCCAGGCCGCAAGGCGCTGATGCTAATCCTGAGGGGTGAAACCTGAAAAGGCCAAGCCCTGCATCGACTCATAGACGCCTGCAATGGCGCACTAGGGTAAGGAGGAAAAACGCTCAATTAACTCTCGTTTTCTGGCTGCCATCTCAACGGTATATCGCCCATTGCGTGGTGTGCAAGCGAGATAGTCATTCAGTAGCAGGTCAGCCCGAGCGATCTTGCGCTGAATCACCAGAAACGGTCGAACGATCTCCAGAAAACTCAGTGCTCGCCGATCGGTTAGTTTCCAATCGAACGAACGTGAGTGCTGAGGCTGATAAGTTCGCTTCTGGATAATCGTTCCGCCGACACGAGCGCGCAGCCATTCCAGCAGTTCGCGGTCGGTCGAAGCCACGGACACAGTCGGCGACGGCCAGCGCGAGGAATGGACGCGAGACAGGTAGATTGAGCCTTCACCATCCAGGATGCCCGCGGCATAAGCAGCCTCTATGTCGCTCAGTTGCACGGCACTCCTCCTTACAAGACGCCGGGGAAGTCGCAATCACTGTGACTTCAAGAGATAGTCAAATCTCAGGCGAAAGCCTGAGAGCTGCATGTCGATTCCCGCCATCTCCACCAAGTCGAAGACCTCCAGAGTTTATCTACCCTGGGGGTCTTTCGTTGATTCTGCAGGCGTTCTACACTGGTGACGCGGTGAATGTCTGACCATGCCCTGGTGTTATCCATGCTACAAGTTCTATTCGACACTGAGGCCCGAGCCAGCGACGACTTCACCAATGAGCCGCGCGAAAAGACCATCGATTTCGGCTTGCGCGAGAAAGGCTGCGGCTTGATCGGGCGTAAGCGCGATTAGCAAGCCGCCCGAAGTTTCCGGCTCGAACAGCAGCGCGCGATTGGCCGCGTCGATCGATTCGGCAAAGGTGGTGTGCGGCGTGACGAAATCGCGATTGCGGCCGAGGCCGCCGGGGAAGATCTCTTGCTCGGCATAGCTGCGTGCGCCGGGCAAAACGGGGATGTCGCTCATTCGGAAACGGAATTGCACGTTCGACGCGCTCGCCATTTCCAGGCTGTGACCCAGCAAGCCAAAACCGGTGATGTCAGTGCAGGCGTGCGCTTCGAAACGTTGCGCCAGATGTGCGGCATGTCGATTGAGCGTACTCATGCTCTCGACGGCCGCCGCGACGTGATCGGGCGCGGCTTTGCTTTGCTTGAGTGCTGTGGTGATCAGGCCAACACCCAGCGGCTTGGTCAAGATCAATCGATCGCCGATCTGCGCGCCGCCCTTTGCCAGAATATGTGCGGGATGCACGATGCCCGTCACAGCCAAACCATACTTGGGTTCGTTATCGATAACGGTGTGCCCGCCGATGATGATCGCGCCGGCTTCGCGCACTTTCTCGGCGCCGCCGCGCAGAATCTCGGTCAGGATCGCACGATCGAGATCATCGGGAAAGGCCGCCAGATTCAGCGCGAATAACACTTCGCCGCCCATCGCGTACACATCGCTCAGCGCATTGGCAGCCGCGATCGAACCATACGTGTACGGATCATCCACGACGGGCGGGAAGAAATCGAGCGTGCTGACGATGGCCTGCTCTGAGTTGATCTGATACACACCCGCGTCGTCAGGGCCGTCAAGTCCGACCAGG
>JAUQXD010000686.1 GCA_030834835.1 Thermoflexales bacterium
GACTTGCTGTTGTTTAACCATCACGACGATGCCCGGCCGGCGCGCATCATCTCGCTCGATCCCCATATCAACCGCACCTTTTACTACTGGCACGTCTTTGTGCCGGGCCTAACCAGTGGACAGCTCTACGGCTATCGCGCCTATGGACCGTTCGCGCCCGCCGAGGGTCACCGCTTCGATCCGGGCAAAGTGCTGCTCGATCCCTACGCCCGCGGCGTGATGTATGGCGACAACTATTCGCGCGAGGCCGCGCGGCGGCCCGGTAACAATTGCGCCCACGCCCTGAAAAGCATCGTCACCGGCGATGGTTACGACTGGGAAAATGACGCGCCGCCCCGCTATCGATACAGTGGCACCGTCATCTACGAAATGCACGTGGGCGGCTTCACGCGTCATCCCAATTCCGGCCTGGAGCCGCAGCGGCGCGGCACCTATCTCGGCGTCATCGACAAGCTGCCCTATTTGAAAAGCCTCGGCGTCACGAGTGTTGAACTGCTGCCCGTTCAACAATTCGACGAGCAGGATGTGAATCCGCCGCTGAAGAACTACTGGGGCTACAGCCCGATCGGTTTTTTCGCGCCCCATCGCGGCTATTGCTCGCGCCCGACGGATCCGCTCGGCCCGATCGACGAATTCCGCGACATGATCAAAGCGCTGCACCGGGCCGGCATCGAAGTGATTCTGGATGTGACCTTTAACCACACCGCCGAAGCCGACGAATACGGGCCGACGTTGTCGTTTCGCGGCCTGGAGAATCGCGCCTACTACATCCTGCAAGACAACCGCGCGCGCTACGCCGACTATTCCGGCTGCGGCAATTCGTTCAACGCCAACCACTCGATCGGGCGGCGGCTCATCATCGACTGCCTGCGCTACTGGGTGCAGGAGATGCACGTCGACGGCTTCCGCTTCGATCTGGCGTCGGTCCTGGCGCGCGACGAATGGGGTCAGCCGATGAAGAGTCCGCAGACCTTATGGACGATCGAATCGGATCCGGTCCTGGCCGGCATCAAGATCATCGCCGAGGCCTGGGACGCGGTCGGGTTGTATCAGGTCGGCTCCTTTATCGGTCACCGGTGGGCCGAGTGGAACGGCCAATATCGCGACGATGTGCGGCAGTTCGTCAAAGGCGACTCCGGCACGATCAAGAAACTGGCCGCCCGGCTGACCGCCAGCCCCGATTTGTATCCGCAGCCCGATCGGGAACCGAACCGCACCATCAATTTCGTCACCTGCCACGACGGCTTCACGCTGGCCGATCTGGTGGCGTACAACGTCAAGCACAACGCGGCCAATCGCCAATACGATCAAGATGGCAGCGACGTCAATTTCAGTTGGAACTGCGGTGTCGAAGGCTTGACCGCAGATGCCGACATCAACGCCCTGCGCGTGCGGCAGATGAAGAACCTGCTGACGATTCTGCTGGTGTCGCACGGCACGCCCATGATTCTGATGGGCGACGAGATCAGGCGCACGCAGCACGGCAACAATAACCCCTATTGCCAGGACAATGAAACGAGCTGGTTCGATTGGGACGACGTGACACGCCACGCCGACTTTTTGCGCTTCGTGCGCGAACTGATCCGTTTCACGCAGCAGCGCAGCATCTTCCAGCAAGAACACTTCTGGTCAAGAAACAGCAGCCCGACCGCGACTGAGCTGTGCCTGACGTGGCACGGCACTCACCTCGGCCAGCCCGACTGGAGCCGTGACTCGCACAGTCTAGCGTTCACACTGCACGATCATAGTAGCAGTGAGTACTTGCACATTATGCTTAACGCCTACTGGCAGCCGCTCACCTTCGATCTGCCGCCGCTGCCTCCGGAGATGGCCTGGCAGCGCATCATCGATACGTCCCTGCCGGCGCCGGACGATTTTGCCGTAGCGGCTGAACCGTTGAACGTTCAAGCCGGCTACCGTGTGGCGGCGCGCACGGTTGCGCTGCTGAAATCTTGTCCACACACTAAACCGGAGACCCTGGCATGAATCTTATTTGAGACTCTACCATTCACGCCTCACTATCCGTGTTATACTGGTCGCATGGAAACCACTATGGACACCGATCAAACTGCTATCGCCGAAACGTTCGCCCAGCTGGGCTTGAGCGCGCCCCTGATTCAACAACTCGTCGAGGTGGGCTATGAAGCGCCTACCTCGATTCAGCAACAAACGATTCCGCTGCTGCTGGCGGGCCGCGATCTCATCGGCCAGGCGCAGACGGGCACGGGCAAAACGGCGGCGTTCGCGCTGCCCATTCTCGAGCGGCTCGATCTCAGCCACAGCGCTGTGCAGGCGCTGGTGCTGACGCCCACGCGCGAACTCGCCATTCAAGTAGCCGAGGCCATTCACGCCTATTCCAAATATCTGGGCCGCGTGCGCGTGCTGCCTATCTACGGTGGCGACGCGATCGGCAAGCAGATCGGTCGGTTGCGCGGCGGCCTGCACGTCGTCGTCGGCACGCCGGGCCGCGTCATGGATCATCTGCGCCGCGGCACGCTCGATCTGGCCGCTGTGAAAACGGTAGTGATCGACGAAGCCGACGAGATGCTGCGCATGGGCTTCATCGAAGACGTCGAATGGATTCTGGGGCAGACGCCGGCCGATCGGCAGACCGCGCTCTTTTCGGCCACCATCCCGCGTGAGGTGCGCCGCATCGCCGATCGGCATCTCGACAAACCGGCGACGATCGAGATCAAACGCAAGACCGTCACGGTGGCCACCGTCGAGCAGCGCTACGTGCATGTGCTCGAAAAGCAGAAGGTCGAGGCGCTGACGCAATTGCTGGAAGCCGAAGCGGTAGAGGGCGAAGCCATCCTCATTTTTGCCAGCACCAAGGTGGGCGTCGCCGATCTGTCGGACAAACTTCAGGCGCGCGGCTACGCAGCCGAAGCCATGCACGGCGACATGACGCAGGTCCAGCGCGAGAGCGTCATCCGCCGCCTGCGCGAGGGGACAGTGGAAATCGTCGTCGCTACCGACGTGGCCGCGCGCGGGCTGGACATCGAACACATCGGCCACGTGATCAACTTCGATATTCCCAACGATCCCGAATCGTACGTGCATCGTATCGGGCGCACGGCGCGGGCGGGTCGCACCGGCAAAGCCATTCTATTTGTCACGCCGCGCGAGACGCGCTTACTCAAGGCGATCGAACAGTTCACCAGTCAGCGTTTGACGGCGATGAAAGTGCCCAGCCACGCCGATGTGGCCGCGCGGCGGACGGCCCTGTTCAAAGCGCGCATTTTGAAGACGCTGCAAGATGAAGACCTGGATGTGTATCTGGCGCTGGTTGAAGAGTTGGCCGAGGAGAGCGGCAAAGACCTGGCGGAGATTGCGGCGGCGGCGGTGCGATTGGCACGCGGCAACAAGCCACTGGATGTGGCGCCGCCCACGCCCGAACCGGAACCGATCGGTTATCCGCTGCCCGCCGCCACCGAGACAGTGATGTTGCGCCTCGATGCAGGCCGCAATGCCGGAATACGCCCGGCCGACATCGTGGGCGCGATTGCCAACGAAGCGAATCTGCCCGGCAAGCACATCGGCCCGATTGAGATCTACGATGACTATTCGGTGGTGGGCGTCCCCGCCGAATTTCAAGCGCAGGTGCTGACGGCGATGGCGGGCGCGACCGTGCGCGGGCAAGCGGCCAACATCCGATTGGCCACGCCGCGCGATACAACGGCGCAACGTGACAAGAAACCACGGCGCGATAAAGCCGTGCGGCGTGATACGTCCCCAGACTACTCGGTGGAGCGCGCCGCCGCCGCTCGGCTGCGCATTGCCCAGCGCAACGCCCCGCCCAAAGCG
>JAUQXD010000687.1 GCA_030834835.1 Thermoflexales bacterium
ATCGGACTCGAGGCTTCAGCCGCATGCGAGACAACCGGCCGAAGTCTCGAGTCCAAACGAGACCGTAAATCAACCTGAAACTGCACTAATAACGCGGCACGGACGGATCGATCCGCAGTGTCCAGTCGTCGATGCCACCAATGAGGTTGGCGACCTGCTTGAAGCCCATACGCTCCAGCATAAAGGAGGCCTGATAACTGCGCGAACCGGTGTGGCACATCACGACATATGCCTGATCTTTGTCGAGTTCACGCGCCCACTGATAAATCTCGCCCAGCGGCTTCAAGACCGCGCCTTTAATACGAGCGCGCTGATACTCAAACGGCTCGCGCACGTCGATGATGATGGGCGCGGTGCCCGCTTCGATTTGCTCTGATAAGTCTTGAACGGTCATTTGTTGCATGATGAGTGATCTCCGATAGTTGAAAAATGCGTGATGCGTAATGCGTGTTTGTTACGCGCGCATCAGGCGTGATAGTTTTTCGTCCAGTTGCTCGCGTACCTCGTTAAAAGCAGCATCGGCATAGGGCCAGGCCAGCCACACTGACGCCAGTCCGAACAACGCGCCGGTCAGCAGTCGCATGATTGAGTTGAACGAGCCCAGCGCATCGCCCGGATAAAATGTCGCCGGGAAAGCGTTGTTGGTCAACTGTGCCAACCATGCGTTTGAATCACGAAAGCCAAGGCCCAACGCCGCGCCCGATTGAATGTCGCTCAAGAAGTGCGTACCGCCATCGAGCGCCATGGGCAGGATCAGCAGCGCGTAACCCCAGATCGGCAACGGCGGCACGCGCCGTCGGAGCACGGCATACCCGATCGAGGCGAACCAGAAACCGGTGTACATCGACACCATCCGATCGGAATACGCCACCTTCCAGCCGAAATCAGTGTTGCCGATGAACTGTCGCAGCACGTTCGGATCGCCCGTCGGCCAGATCAAACTAATTTGCGGCAACGAATACATCGGCTGCGGGCCGAACAGGAAGAACGATCGTTCCGGCAGTTGATGGCAGAAGAACTGATAGAACCAGTAAATGCCATCGCCAACGCCGGTCGCGCCGATCTTCATCAACACCGGCGCGAGCCACGGCGCCAACACAAACACCCCCCAGGCCAGATTGAAGGCCAACAGCCAGTGGTCGGTGAACCAGTATAGCCAACGTTCGGATCGTTTGGGTGCGCGAATTACGATCGGGGTGGAAGACATGCTGTTCCTTTTATGCTGAAAATTGTACCCCATCGATCCGCGCCCGTAAAGAAAACTAAAACCAGGTCTCGGCTTGAGACCTGGTTTCACAGACGGGACGTAATTCAGTTATCAAGCGCGATAGAACTTCGGGACAAAATCGACCAGCGATGACCAGCCATCCAGCGCCACCGCCTCGCGCGCCTTGTCGTCCAGCACGACGGTGCGTTCTTGATTGTCAGTCAACAGCGTCAAAGTCAGCAAGTCGGAGTGGTCGTCCACCTGATCGACGATGCAGTAGCGGTCGACACCTTCGGGATGCTGCGCAAAGAACGAAAAGCAATGCTCGCACGCATTCAAACTTGCGCCACAGATGTTGCGATTGATCGTGACTTTCATGACAGACCTCCTCCGGGTATAGCTTAAGCTTACACTGTTCCAGACATCCGCCCAAGTGCAATTTGACCAATCTGTAGGATGATTATTGTCACCTGCATTGTGTTAATTATACCGCACACGGCGATAGCCGGCTGCTGGTCGGCACGATTTGGGGCTGCCAGGCGCGGCGATACACGTCCAACACTCGATCGCCGATCTTGACCCAACTGTAATTCTGCGCCCAGTAAGTGGCCTGCTCGCCCAGTTTGCAACGCAGGGCGTCATCTTGCAACAGACGCGCCAGGGTGGACGCCAGCGCCAGATGATCGCCGCTGGGGATGTGGAAGCCCGTCTCGCCGTCGCGCACCAGATGACTCAGGCCGCCGACGTCCGACGCGATGACGGGCGTGCCGCAGGCCATCGCTTCCAGCGCCACCATGCCAAACGACTCATAGTGCGACGGCATCACTAACGCCTCCGCCGCGTTGTAGTAGTACTGCAACTTGTTCTGATCCTTTGCGCCCAGAAACACCACCAGATCGCCCAGGTTCAACTCGGCGTGCATGGCCTTCAGGCGTTCCATCTCGGCGTTTTCGTTGGTGCCGGGATCGCCGCCGATGATGGCCAGCGACAGACGGCTGACCCACGTGGGGCATTCGTGCGCCAGCAGCGCCATCGCGCGGATCAGTGTATCAACGCCCTTCAACGGTTCGATGCGGCCCACAAACAAGATCATCCAATCGTGATCGCCCACGCCGATTTGCTGGCGCGCCTGGCGCTGCGGCATGGGATGAAAGTGCGCAATGTCCACGCCCGGCGGCACGATGGAAATGTGACCGGGATCGGCGCCATAGAGTTTGATCAATTGTTCGCGCTCGGTCGGGGTGGCCGCCACCAATCGATCGGCAAACTGCACGATCTCGGTTTCCACTTCGATGCGGCGCGTGCTCTCGCGTTCGCTCGGCCGCTGGGCCACGGCATCCTTCATCTTGCCCAGCGTGTGAAACATCTGCACGATGGGGATGTTCCACTCTTTGCGCAATTCGCGCGCCGCCCAGCCCGACAGCCAGTAGTGGCTGTGGATCATGTCGTACTCAATGCCTTCGTCCTTAGCAAAGCGTTTGACGCCTTCGACAAATTCCGGCAGGTAGTCAAAGACTTTATTCTTGTCGTAGGGTTCTTCCGGGCCGGTCGGGATGTGGATGACACGCCCGTGCGAACCCAGCTGGTGCATGACGTGCGGCAGGTGCGCGTTCTGCGAACGGGTAAACACATCGACAGCGATACCGCGCCGGGAAAACTCCAGCGCCAGATCGCGCACATAGACGTTCATGCCGCCGGTTTCCTTGCCGCCCAGCATCGCCAGCGGACAGGTATGCACACTCAACATCGCAATACGTTTAATCGAAGCCATTCTCTCGTTGACCTTTTAGCGTGCCACCGCTACGTGATAAATCCAGGTATCTTTCGCGCCCAATCGATATTTGTACTCTTCGTCGCCGCGCAGAAAATCGAATTCGGTGTAACCGCGTGTAATCGCGTCTTCGATCATCCGCGCCACCAATACAATGCCTGCACTCAATGACTGAAAGCCCGTCGTCTCCAGACCGGAATTGAAGACCAGGCGTTTCTGGCAATAATCGAAACTGAGGTACGTCGCGGCCTTCACACCCTGCACTTCCAGAAACGACAGATGCAAGAAGCCGCCGGCGTGCGTGGCATGGATCATCTGATGGAAGAAACGGCGCATGCGGTCAGTCATGAAATCCGATTTATCGCTGCGGCTCTTCATCATCAGATCGATGAAGGCTTCGGCCGCCGCGTCCTGATCGTGCACGTGATCGTCGCCGGTGATGGCGTACCACGTCAACCCTTCGGTGCCCTCGCTACGCCGGAGTTTGCGCCGCAGTTCGTGACGCTCTTTCTTATCGAGGTTCTGCACGTAGTCCTCAAACGTGGCGGGCAGCGTGATAATAGGACACACCACTTGCTGCTCGTCGGTGAACTTCCAGCCGCGCGCGGCTGCGAGGTCGGGCAGGAGCGATCGGGTGGT
>JAUQXD010000688.1 GCA_030834835.1 Thermoflexales bacterium
GCCCACCGCACTGGCAACCTCGGCTTCGCTGGCGGTGTCGTTCTGGGCGATCTCGACGAGTCGTCAGGCTTTGCGATCTGAACTGCTGCCGGTGCTGTTTGTGGCCTGCATGTATTTTGTCTGGCGCGGCATCTGGCCGCACGAGCGGCAAATACCGCTGTTGCGCGTGCCGCCGCGCCTGACGCGCTGGGTCAACTTCATTGTGGCCGGGTTGTTTCTGGGCCTGTCGCTGTACACGTATATGGCCGCGCGCGTTTTGCCGGCAATTCTGGCGCTGTTGTGGATTTATCTGCTGATTTTCCACCACGATAAGTGGCGGCAAAATTGGCACAGCCTGTTGCTGGTGATCGTCATTGGCGTGGCGCTGGCTGCGCCGATGTTTACGTACCTGGCGCAGCATCCCGGCAGCGAGGCGCGCCTGACGCAGCTCAGCGGCCCGATCGATCAACTGGTGGCCGGCAAACCGGATGAGGTCCTCGGCAATGTGTTGAGCGCGCTGGGCATGTTCTCGGTCAGCGGCGACAATCTGTGGCTGTATAACGTGCCGGGCCGCCCGATTCTGGACTGGCCGCTGGCGATCATGTTTTACGCGGGGCTGGTGTTTGCCTTCATCCGCTTCCGCCGGCCAAATCACGCGTTGATCCTCTTCTGGCTGGTCGTGGCGATTTCCCCCAGCCTGTTGACGGGCGTCGTCGCCAGTAGTCTGCGCTCGATCGCCGCGCAGCCGATCGTGTACCTGTTGGTCGGCATCGGCTACGTGGAATTGGCGCGCTTCATCGATCGCGTGGTCAGTTCGCACACGGTGCGGTCGATCCCGCTCGTCCTCTTGATCATCACGGTGATGGTCTACACCTATCACGATTATTTTGATGTGTGGGGACAGGCGCATGATGTGCGCGTGGCCTATCACACCAACCTGAGCGAGATGGCGCGCTACCTCAATCGGTCGTCTACCGGCCGATCGGATGTGGCGATTTCCTCGATCTATCCCAATCGTTTTCATGATCCATCTTCGATGAGACTCATGCTTGGCCGCAAAGACTTATCGCTGCGCTGGTTCACCGGTTCGTTTGTCGATATGACGGGTGCGCCGCATGCCAGCATGGTGTTTCCTGCCTCTATCAACGCAGCGGCGTGCGGCGAAGTGGGCGGCGAAGTGCGGTGCTCGTCGGGCGTGACGACGGCCAGCGTGTTTACGGCGACCGCGCCGACGCTGATCGGACCGGGCGGATCGACACCGACTGCGCCGCCTGATTACACGGTTGAGGTGCTGCTGCCCGCCATCGCGCCGATCGATCCGGCGTTCGCGGACGTGTTCAATCGGCACGCGCGAAAAATCGAGACGATTGAACTGCGCCCCGACGATTTCAATCCGCGTTTCGACGTGTATGAATTCGACGCGACGGCCGCGCTGAGTGATGCGCTGCGATCGAGCGTCGTGCCCACGCGCACGCTCGATTTTGATCATACCTTCAACCTGATCGGCTACGACGTGCGCGCGCGGCAGGTGAAGGCGGGCGCGACGGTGGATGTGATCACGTACTGGCGCATCACGTCGATCACGAGCAAAGAATTGGTGCTGTTCACGCACGTGCTCAGCGGCCAACCCGATCGGCCCGTGCTGGCCCAGCGGGACGCGCTCGATGTGCCGTCGTGGTACTGGATTCCGGGCGATGCGTTTGCGCAACTCCATCGTTTTGTGATCCCGGCGGATGTCGCGCCGGGCGAGTATGCGCTGGAAGTGGGCGCTTATACACCGCAGGACAATCAGCGCATGAGCGTGTATGACGACAGCGGCAGCCCGATCGGCGATCACATCCTCATCGGCTCAATCACCATCATCCCATGAGCCACGCTCAAATCAGCAATCAGCAACACTTGCACCGCACGCAAGTGCAGGTGTCAGCAATCAGCAATCGCCTGGGGGCCATGGTGGCCGTCCTGCTCATCGCCACCGCCTTTCGCTTCTTCGCCATCGATTCGGCTCCGCCCGGCTGGCGCGACGACGAACTGATCGAGTTCAACATGGATCGCCGCATCGCGGATGGCTGGCGGCCGTTGTTCATCACCGAGGCTGAAGGCCACGAGCCGGTTTATCACTACCTGCACGCGGGCACGCTTCTCTTATATGGCGATAACATCGTCGGCTACAAGTGGCTGCCCATGGCGTTCGGCCTGCTGACGATCGCGCTGACGTATGCGTTGGCGCGGAAGATGTTTGGCGATCGAGTCGCGTTGTTAGCGGCGGTGTTGATGGCCGTGTCCTTCTGGCCGATCATGTATTCGCGCTTCGGGGTGCGGCACATCGGCCTGCTGCCGTGGATGCTGGCGGCGATGTACATTCTCTACCCCTCACCCCAGCCCTCTCCCCTTCAGGGAGAGGGGGTAAGGCTTCCTCGCCCTCTCAAGGAGAGGATTAGAGGTGAGGGTCGAATTTTAATGGCGGGTGTCTGCCTCGCCGCCGGGATGATGACGTACTTCGCGGGGCGCGCGGTTCCCATCATTTTGGCTGGTTTTCTCGCCTATTTGTTGCTCTTCCAGCGATCGATCCTCAAGCGCGTGTGGTGGCGATATGCGGTTGCAATTGCAATCGGGGCCGTTCTCACTGTCCCGATGTTCGTCGAGATTGCGAATACGCCCGGCGGCGAGAAACGCACCGAAGTCGTCGGCGGCCCGCTGATCGAGTTGCGGAATGGCAATGTGCAGCCCGCCATCGAAACCACGTTGGGCACGCTGGGCATGTTCACCTTCGCCGGCGATCCCGAATCGTTGTACAACGTGTCTAATCGCCCCGTCTTCGATTGGATCACGGGCGCATTCTTTTATCTGGGCGTGCTGATCTGTCTCCTTCGCCTGAAGCGCACCGAGTCCGGCTTCGCGCTGGCGTGGCTGATGATCGGCATCGCGCCGGCGTTTGTCAGCGTGCCAGCCGCGAGTTTTAGTCACACGATTGCGGCGCTGCCGGTGGTGTATGTGCTGGTGGCGGTTGGAATTGGGGGAATAGTAGACAAGTATGCAAGTAGACAGGGAAACAAGGTGAATGCCTTATCTACTTATCTGCTTGTTTCCTTATCTACTTTACTCATCGGTCTGAACGGCTGGCTCACCATCCGCGACTACTTAGGCACATGGGCGAACGACTGGCTGGTGCAGTTTCAGTATCACGCGCCGACGCGCGAAATCGCACGGTGGCTGGATCAGACTCCGCAAGTTAATGACATAGCGATCGGGACACATGCGACTCAACTCACGCTTGATCCGCTGGCGCTGAATTTGGATTTGACGCGCAACGATATGCAGGTGCGGTGGTTTAACCCTGAACGGGCTTTGGTGATACCACGCTGGTTCAATCATGATCGGCCTGTGGTGACACCGGCAACCGGGACGATTATTCTGTCATCACTGCAAGCCCCCGGCGACGATGTCAAAGGTCTGCTTTCAACCCATGCGGGACTGATCGTACAACAACCGGATTTTGCAGCGTATGCCTACCAGTTGTCCGATAGCGCGCCGATACCGCCGGGCCGCACGTTTGGCGAGAGTGTAACGCTGTGGGCGTTTCATGACTCGCTGACATCGCGGCCGCATCCCGGAGAAATTTACACCTGGCTGACCGATTGGAAGATTGACGCTGTGGACAATCGGCTGCGGTTGAAGTTGTTCTTTCATCTGCTCGCAGACACGGGTGAGGTCATCGCGGGTGATGATCGTGAAGATGTCAATTGGGCAACACTCCACGCGGGTGACAGACTGTTGCAGTTGAATCAATTGAGCATACCCGCCGGGCTTGCGCCTGGAAACTATCCCGTAGAAGTTGGCTGGTATGATCCTGAAACCGGCGAGCGACTCATTCGCGCTGACGGGTCAAGCCATTATTTGATTGATGTCGTTGAAATTCGAGCGCCATGACTCACTCGTCACTCGTCAGTGCGCAGCCTCCCCTTGGGACTCGTCACGTACCGCATTCTTCATTGAACATTGTTCATTGGTCATTGATCATTGTTCTGCTCATCGCGTTCTTCTTCCGCACGCACGAACTCGCTGGACTTGGCCTCGGTCTTGAGCACGACGAAGTGGCCGAATGGCAGATCGCCGATGGCATCCGGCATGGCGAAAACGCGCTGTTCTTCAAAGAGGCCTACGGCCAGGAGCCGTTGTTCTTATATTTGATGGCAGGTTCGACGGCGTTGATAGGCGATAACGTGATCGGTGTGCGATTCACCTCGGTCTTTGTGGCGATGCTGACGCTGGCGGCGACCTATCGCTTGCTGCGCCGTCTGTTCAGCCCGACAGTCGCACTCGTTGCCGTGGCATTCATCGCGATTGCGCTGTGGCCGGTGTTCTGGGGCAGGGTGGCCCTCCGCGCGATGACGCTGCCGCTGATGCTGGCGCTGGGCTTTGATTGGCTGTGGCGCGGGCTGACAAAGGATGAAAGCGGAAGGCTGAGGGCTGAAGATAATTCCTCCCTCCGTCGCTCTGTCTTTCCGTCTCTCCGTCCTTTTGTATTGGCGGGTGTGTTTTTCGGTTTGTCTGCATATACTTATCTGTCATCACGCGCCCTGCCGATTTTGCTGGCGGCGTTCACTGCGTACCTCGCTTTGTTTGCGCGCGACCGGATGCGGGGCAAATGGCGCGGCCTGTTTGCCAGTTATCTCATCGGCGGGTTGATTGCGCTGCCGTTGGCGATTACTCTGCTTACGAATCCTGATCTTCAATTTCGAGTGAGTGAAGTCAGTGGGCCGCTCGACAAGGCGCTGCAAGGTGACTGGAGCGAGATCGGCGCGAACGTCAATCGCGCGATTGGCATGTTCACCGTCAAAGGCGACAGCACCGTGCGCGACAACTGGCCCGATCGACCGGTCTTTCCGGAACCGATCGGCTCGCTGCTGTTTGGCGCGGGCGTGTTGATTGCGATCACGCGCTTGCGTCAGCCGCGGTATGCGCTCGCCTTGATGTGGATCGGCGCGATGTTGATCCCAACCATCGTCACGACGGGCGCGCCTAACTTCACGCGCACACTGGGCGCGCTGCCGATGGTCTTCGCCATGCCAGGCATCGCCGTCGAGTGGGCCCTGTTCTGGTTGCCGCGCTTCATTCCCGTGAGGGATTTTCAAACGATATCGCGGGTCACGGGCGCAATCGGCGGTGTGGCTTTGATCGGAGTGTTGGGCGTCAACGCTGCTTCCACTTACGACGACTACTTCATCAAGTGGCCCAATCATCCCGAAACGCAATTCGTTTTTCAAGCCGATTTTGCGGGGATTGCCAAGTACATCGATGCGAGTGACGTAATGGATGTGTCGGTCGGCGGACTGTCCAATGACACGATGGATGATCCAAGTCTATACTTGCTGCGTCAACGCAAAGATGTGCGGGTGCGCTGGTTTGATTCGGGCAGTCCGATTAGCAGCGGCGGTGCGCTACTTATTCCATTCAAGTTCTTGGAAGAAACCAGTATTTACTTTCCGTCCTTTATGCCGATCCCGCAACGTATGGGGCCGCCGCTTTATCCAGAAATTTCGTCAACCGAGCATTTCACACATTATCATTCAAAATGGCTGACATGGCCGACTCATCCTTTTGCTACTGCGCGATACTTCGATGATACTGGCATTCTAATTACTTTGGGTGAATTGATCTCTGACACGGTTGCGGCCGGTAAAGACTTCTCGTTCACTACTTGGTGGGTTGCTGACAACAAAGTTACAGATCCACGGCGAATTTTTGTTCACGTCTATGATCTTAAGAATCAGCGAGTCATTGCACAACATGATGGGCTTGACTCGCCGCCAAGATTTTGGTATGTCCCTGACTCGATTTTTCAAACGCACAAACTGCCTATTCCGGCTGGCACGCTGCCCGGCACATACGAGCTTCGCATCGGTCTGTATAATCCTGACACCGGCCAGCGCGTCTTGCAAACCGATGTGAAACATACTGAACCGCCCGCCGACTTCTATGCCCTCGGCACTATCGAAGTGGTGCATTGATCGCGCACCACGCAATACGCAGCACGCTTTCACTTATCACTCGTCACTCATCACTCACCATGTCCCGCCGTCTCTCTCTCCCTCCATCTCTCGTAGCCATAGCCCTGCTGTTGCTCTACGCCTATCTCCAACTCAGCAGCCTGAGCGTAACCTCAATCACGATGGATGAGCCAAGTCATCTGGCGGCGGGTTATGCGTTTCTCACGCGCGGCGATACGCGTATCATGCTCAACGGCCCGATGTTGCCCAATGCGCTCGGGGCGCTGCCGCTGCTGCTGCAACCCGATCTGAAACTCACGCCCGCCGACGATCCGATGTGGGACGCCAACGATCACAACGGGATCTCGGACGAGTTCGTGTGGCGCAACACAGTTTCGCCGTTTCGATTAATATTCCTCGCACGCTTCCCGTTCATGGCGATTGGCTGGCTATTGGGCGCGTTAATCTTCCGTTGGGCCAAAGAGCGCGCTAGGGCGTGGGCTGGCATCTTCGCGTTGACGCTCTTCGTGTTCGAGCCGAATTTGCTGGCGCACTCGCGCTTCGTGATGACGGACTTCGCGCCGACAGCGTGTGCGACTTTCGCATTGTACGCGCTCGATCGCTCGCTGCGACAACCGTCGAGTCGCAGGTGGTTCGTCATTGCGGGAATTGGTCTGGGGCTGGCGCTGGCGTCGAAGTTTTCGCTGATCATGCTGGTAGTAGCGACAGTCTTGTTAATGGCGGTGAGTGAATTAACCACAGAGATGCCATGGTACAGAGGAGCTAAAACAACCCTTTGGCGTCTTGGCGTCTTGGCGGTTAATCTTTTTGCTTGGATGGCTATCGCAGCTTTCACAGTGTGGGGCGTGTACGCATTTCAGATTGGGCCGGTGAATCCCGGCGGTGTGCCCGTGCCCGCGCCCGGCTTCTGGCGCGAATGGCAATCGGCGCAGTTCTATCTCACTCAGCCGTGGCCCAACTATCTATTCGGCCAGACTTCGACCACGGGTTGGTGGTACTACTTCCCCATCGCACTGCTGGTGAAGACACCGCTGCCGATCCTGATTCTGTTGACCTTCGCCTTCGTGCGCACGGGCATCAAACGCACGTGGCGCACCGACGCGATCTTTCTGCTGCCGCTGGTGTTGATCTTTGTCAGCCTGTTATTCAGCACCAACAACCTGGGTTATCGCTATCTTCTGCCGCTATTGCCGCTGGCTTTTGTCTATATAGCTCACTCCATTTCTCCGTCTCTCCGTCTCTCCGTCTTTCCGTCATCTCGAAGATGCCGCGTGCTTCTGGCGGCGCGTCATCTTGTCATCCTGTCATCCCTGCTCTGGCTCGTCATCGGCACACTCGCCATCTCGCCGTACTATCTCACTTACTTCAACGAGATTGCGGGCGGTCCTGATCGCGGACGCTACATCCTGTCCGATTCCAACATCGATTGGGGACAAGACCTCGTTGGCCTGAAGAACTATCTTGATCAAAACGACGTCAGTTCGATCAAACTCAGCTACTTCGGTATCTCACACCCGACCGCATATGGCCTGACGACCGAGGCCCTGCCGCCTATCCGTACGGCGATGAATGATCAAGGCGCGTGGTGGCTGCACCGATTCTATCCGCTGGATCCGGCGCCCGGCGCATATGCCATCAGCGCGGCCAATTTGATGGGCGGGATTTGGAATGGTCAGTCGGACTATGCTTACTTTCGCGCGCAAACGCCTGAAACCGTGATCGGCCATACGATCTATGTGTACACGATCGCGCCACGCGGCGAAGCGGCGAACCTGTCGCTGGCCGGTTTGCAGATCGATCAGATCGATGCGGAGACTTATCGGCGATTTGACACCAACGATGTGCGTCCGCGCTGGTTCGAGGCGGCTTCGTCACTCATCGCCGCACCTAGCCGGAGTTGGCTCGCCATCGCCGATGATCAAGCAATTGCGCCTGAATTTCAAGGTTTTTTCGACGATGTGTCGCCAATTGCGAAAGCGAAGTTGACAGACGAAGATCGCTCGTATACGCTGTATCTCTTCGATCTCGGTCAGAAGTTGATCGATGCTGCGCGGCAAACGCAGTCGATGACGGATACTGTGATGTTTGGCGATACGGCGGCCTTGATCGGGTATCAGGTCAATCGGGTCGGTACTAGCCTCACGTTGGTTACCTATTGGCGCGCGGGCGATCAGATCGTCACGCCGCTGCAAATGTTCGTGCACGTCATCGGGCCGGACGGCTCAATCGTGGCGCAGGCTGATCGATTGGACGCGTCGCCGTTTGGCTGGCAATCGGGCGATGTGATCGCGCAGATTCATCGGCTGACTGTGCCCGATTCCGTCACGCAGGCCGACATTTCCATCGGCCTGTATAATCCCGACTCAGGTGCGCGCCTGCCGGTAGCCAACGTCGATCAGTTTGTGCTGACGTCCATCGAATTCCAATGAAGTCGTTACGCCTTACTCATTACGCATTACTTGTTACGCTGTTACTGGTCATGCTCGCGCAAATGGCCGCGGCTTCGCCGTCGCAATCGGCTGCCTTTGACGAGGGTTACACCATCACGTATGGTTACGCCTATCTGCGCGGTGGCGATGCGCGCCTGAGCCGCGGACAGAATCCGCCGTTGACCAATGTCTTCATCGCGCTGCCGCTGCTGCTGAAAGATGACATCGTGTTTCCGAGCGATGACGCCAGTTGGCGTGAGCCTGACATCTTTGGCTT
>JAUQXD010000689.1 GCA_030834835.1 Thermoflexales bacterium
GAATGTATTGGTGTGCCATTAAATCAAATCGAACCACGAAGGACACGAAGATCACGAAGAAATCTTAGTGCTTCTTCGTGATCTTCGTGGATCATTCATCCGGCGATAGTGCCGTCCAAATCCCACAAGTCTTCCCAATCCTTCGCGCTTTCCCACAGGAACACTTGCCCTTTGATCAGGCGGCAGTTCTTGTCGATACCGGCGATGGCCTGCATCTCGGCGTCTGTCAACGGATCGACCGTGGCGCAGCGCAAGTTGCCCGCATATTGATCGGGATAGATCGAGAACGGGATGGGTACTTGTCCGCGCTGCACCGCCCACTTGATGCACACCACGGCGGGATGCACGCCCAATCGATTGGCGATCTGGACGATCACGGGGTCTTCGATGTCCACGGTATCGTCGGGCGTCTTGTCCCGATCGGGCCGGGTGGGCGAACCGATCGGGCTGAAGCCGATCGGTTGGATGCCGCTCTCGCGCACGAACTTGAAGAGCTCAGGCTGTTGAAAATGCGGATGCAGTTCCATCTCATTCGCCGCCGGTTTGATCCGCGCATCGCGCAAGAGCAACTTCAATTTCGGCATCGTCATGTTGGACGTGCCGATGTGCCGCACCAGTCCCATGTCCACCAGGCGTTCCATCTGTCGCCACGTCTTCATGTAGTTCTCGTGGATGTACGGCACCGCGTGCGGATCGCGCGAATCGACGCTGACGCCGGGCGCGTGAAAATTGGGAAACGGCCAGTGAATGAGATACAGATCGAGATAGTCGAGTTTCAGATCCTTCAGCGTCTGCGCGCACGAGAGCAACACGTCGCCCTCGCCGTGCATGTTGTTCCACACCTTCGACGTGATCCACAATTCGTCGCGTTTCACACCGGACTTCATCGCGTTGCGCAGCGCCGGGCCGATGAGGTGCTCGTTGCCGTACACGGACGCGCAATCGATGTGGCGATAACCGATCGAGATGGCGCCCTCGACAGCCGCCGCGATTTCTTCGCCCGCGAATCGATCGGACCCGAACGTGCCCAGGCCCACGGCGGGAATTTTCGCCCCGGTATACAAGGTGCGAAATGGAACCTGTGCGGGATCAACTGGTATGACTGAATCGGTCATCGTAAGGCTCACTTTCTAAGCAGGGGTGATAGCAGACTCAAGACGCAGGCCGCTCGACTGGCGCACGATCATCTCGACGGGCAGCACAATCTCCTGGCATGTGGCGGGCGCCTTGCCCGTCAGCCGCGCCACCAGTAATTGCGTGGCCGTGCGGCCCATATCATAGGCAGGCTGAGCGGCCACGGTGAAGAACGGGAAGGTCAGCAAATTGGGCGGCAGGTCGTCGAAACTGACCATCGCCATATCATCGGGCACGCGCAACCCGACATCTTGAACAGCCTTCAGCGCGCCAATCCCGATCATGTTGTTCGCGGCAAAAATCGCGGTGGGGCGCGGCTCAATCGCCAGCAGGCGCTGGATCATGTCGTAACCACTGGTCTGGTTGAACGCGCCGTAAATGATCAAGTTTGAATCGGCGGACAGGTTCGCTTCCGCCATCGCGCGCTGATAACCCGCCAGGCGATCTTCGGCGGTAGACACACCCATCGGGCCGCTGAGAATCGCGATACGCCGATGCCCCAGTTCAATCAACAGACGCACCAATCGATACGCGCCGTCTTCGTTCTCGCAGCGCACTACGTCCACATTCGCGCCGGGCGGCATCCGCCGATCGAGCACCACCACGGGCGTGTCTTGCTTGCGGATGACTTCCAGCGAGGCCGAGGTGCTGCGGGCCGGAACCAGCAAAATCCCATCGACTTGCTGTTGCAATAAGACCTGTAAATACTTCTGCTCTTCGACATCGGATTCGTCGGTATTGCAGAAGACCACGGTGTAACCCGCATCGCTGGCGGTATCTTCGACGCCGCGCGCGAGTGTCGTAAAAAAAGGATTGGTGATGTCGGTGATGACGAGGGCCAGGGTATTGGTGCGTTTCGAGCGGAGACTGCTGGCCAACCGATTGGGCACATACTCCAACTCGGCGATGGCGGCCTCCACGCGGGCGCGCGTGTCCTGACTGAAATAGCCAGAGTTATTGACAACCCGGCTAACCGTAATGGGTGCAACCCCGGCGCGTTTGGCTACATCATGAATGGTCGCCATGCGATCTCAGTCTGGACCT
>JAUQXD010000690.1 GCA_030834835.1 Thermoflexales bacterium
ATCGCCGCGCCGCTCAACACGGCTTCCGTCAACGTCGCTTCAGAGGGTCGGGGTTGCTGCGTAGGTAAAGAGGACATCGAGATACTCCTGAAAAGAACTGGAAATTAAGGCTTCGCCGCCGGTTGTCACCACGCATGCGGCCAGCGTCGGTTGGGTTTCGATCAAATACAGTCCGGCATCCGCACCCAACACAAACACCGCTTTAGCGTAGACCTCGGCTTCGACTGTCGTGGGCGCGATTACCGTGACCGACATCGCATCACTGGCCGCTGATTGCCCCGTGCGCGGATCGATCACGTGATGGTGCCATGTGTCCCCGCGCTGCCACTTGCGTCGATCGATCCCGGACGTCGCTACGGCCCGATCGCGCACACGTAGTGACGTCACGTCGCTCGCCCGATCGAAGGGATCAGCGATCTCGATCATCCAGTGGGTCGTGCCCGGCACAATACCCAGCGTCATGATGTCACCGCCCGCATCGACGAGACACGGCCCGTACTTCGCTAACTGCTGCGCGGCCTGCTGCACGGCCCAACCTTTGGCGATGCCACCCAGGTCGAGGCGCGTACCTTTCGGCAGGGTGATGGTCCGTCGGGTGCGATCGAGTTTGATCTCAGCCATTGATTTGATCGAAGACGATGGCGTTTCCGGTAAGTCACTGCGCGCTCGAAGAGCCTCAAACGTCCGATCGTACCCGGCGGCCTCCAAGGCCCCGATAATCGTCGGGTTGAACAGCCCGTTCGTTAGCGCCGAATACCGCGCGGCCAACTCAACCACTTCAAACAACTGCGCCGAGGCCGCAAACGCTTTGCCACTTGATGCATTCAACGCGCTGAGTTCGCTGGTTGAATCGAAGCGGGTGAAGCGCGTGTGCGCCATTTGAAAGAACGCTTCCACTTCGCGCAGTGCGAGTGCGGCGACGCGGCTATCCGTGTGCCACAGCCACGCGCTAACATCGGTATTCATCGAGCGGAAACAGTGCTCGTGAATCATTACGATGTCCGGGTGCGGATGCGGGGCATCGCCGGGATGGGCTGCAAATTCAACTGTCGCTGCAAGCGCGTCGAATTGGGCGCGGCCTGATTCAATGCGATTTGATTATTGTTTGTGGGCACGTTCGCGGTCGCCGTGGCGACTGTCGGGACGGTATCGGTGCGGGCGATGGCCGACCAGCCGAAGATGAATAGGCCAAGCGCTAAGCCGATCAGATAGAGTTTTAAGGCTAAGAATTTTTGCTTCATGGTTATACCTCGCTAGTCGCTTGAC
This sequence comes from Thermoflexales bacterium, assembly GCA_030834835.1. Taxonomy (GTDB): domain Bacteria; phylum Chloroflexota; class Anaerolineae; order Fen-1058; family Fen-1058; genus JAGOBP01. The sequence continues at coordinate 1,267 of JAUQXD010000690.1, forward strand.
GTGGGTAACTCTAAAGGCGCATGTAGCGGCGGCTTCCACGCCGCCGGAACCGCAGGCGTGGGAGCCCCTGCTCTGATTACGGACTTTAGTCAAAATGGAACGCGCTGTGCTCGCCGTCGTCATCGTCGTCGTGTTCGCGGTTTTCATGTTCTTCAGACTCGCCGGATTGGCCCTGCGCCTGAATTTGGTCGTAAGCATCCTGCAAGCGCTGTTGATATTCGGCTTCGCGCTGTTGTAGAAGCGTGTAGGCTTCATCGAGTTGCTGTTGCAGCACGGCGGCATCGTCCGAGGCAGCCGGCGCCACGACTGCGGGCGCTGCGACTGCGGTTTGCGATGTACTGGCCGCGGCTGACGCTTGCGCGACGGCGAGGACGGTTACAACTAACACTAAGGTTACTGCGGCGGAAATGAGTAGAGCGGTTGTGCGCTTCATGGTTAAGCCTCCAAAGGTTGAATGCTCACATTTTACCGGGAGGCCGTTAGATGACTATGAAGTCGCCGTTAGATTTTTCTCATGTTGGGTGGGGTAGGGGCGAATCCATGTGTTCGCCCTGTGCGGGCACAAGGTCTGCCACAACGTAACGTGGCAGGGGCGAATCCATGTGTTCGCCTGGACAGACACGTGGGTCTGTCCCTACACAACGGGGAGGGTGATGGTGAAAGTGGTGCCGCGACCGAGTTCGCTGGTGACCTCAAGCGTGCCGTGGTGGGCGGTGATGATGCTGTGCGCGATGGCGAGGCCCAGGCCCGAGCCGCCTTGCTCGCGCGAACGGGCGGCATCCACGCGATAGAAACGCTCGAAGACATGCGGCAGATGTTCGGCGGCGATGCCGGGACCGGTGTCCTCAATCGTGACGCGGGCGCGATCGGATTGGGGGTGGACGCGCGTGGTGATCGTGCCTTCGGGAGTGTACTTGATGGCGTTCTCAATCAAATTGAAGAACACGCGATGCAGTTGATCCGCGTTGCCCTGCACGGTGGCGGTTGCTTCGGCGGCGCAGGTGAGTGTCAACGCTTTGGCTTCGGCCAGCGGGCGCAGTTCGGTGATCACGTCGTCGACGAGGGCCGCCAGATCGACCGGGCGTGGTTGGCCGATCGATTGGCCGGCGTCCGAGCGCGCCAGCAGCAGCAGATCGTTGGTCAGCCGCGTGAGTCGATCGACTTCGCCATCGATCTGACTGAGGGCGGTTTCATATTGTTTAGCGCTGCGCGGCCGGTTGAGCGTGACGCCGAGGTTGGTCTTCATGACGGTGAGCGGCGTGCGCAGTTCGTGCGAGGCGTCGGCGGTGAACTGGCGCTGGCGTTGAAAGGCCGCGTCGAGCCGGCTCAGCATGGCATCGAAGGTGCGCGCGAGGCGGCCCACTTCGTCGTCGGGCAGATTCAGATCGAGCCGGTGATGCAGGTCTTGCTCGCTGATGCGCTGCGCCTGGCGCGTGATGGCGTCGATGGGGCGCAGGGCGCGATCGGCGATGAACCAGCCGCCGAAACCCGCCACCGCCAGCGTAATCGGCACGGCGATCAACACGATCAACGCGAGGCCGCTCAACGCGGATTCGGTGACGGTCAGGGGTTCGGCCACTTCGACGTAGGCTTCAACGCGCCCGTCGTGCAGTCGCGGCCGCACGTAGGCGCGCGCGCGCGGCACACTGCCCTGATCGATCGTGTACAGCAGGCCGTTGGCGGTCCGGGCTTGATCGAGAATGGCAGGATCGACAGGCGCATTACTGAGCAGGCCCAGCGCTTGCAAGATGCGCCCGTCCGGGCCGAGCAGGCGCGCGCTCATGTCTTCGGGTGGACTGTATCTGAAAGTGGGATTTTCGTTGTCGGAGTCGTCGTCTTCGAGACGAACGGTGCCCAGCGCGGTCAGGCTGGCCAGCGCCAGCCGCTGATCGAGGCTGCGGTAGAGTTGCTCGGATAGCGCGACGTAAAGGGCTACGCTGAAGCCGATCAGCGTCAGGGCCAGCAAGCCAAGATGCCACAATGTGAGGCGCGAGCGAATGGACAGGCGGCGGCCCATAGCTTAATCACTCGCGTCGCTGATGAGGTAACCGCTGCCGCGCACGGTCTTGATGAGTTTGAGGCCGGCGTCATCGTCGATCTTGCGGCGCAGATAGCGGATGTAGACATCGACGACGTTGGATTCGGCCACGAAGTCCAGGTTCCACACGTGCTCGGCGATTTGCGTGCGCGACAACACCCGATTGGGATTGCGCATGAGAAATTCGAGCAGGTTGTATTCCTTGGTGGTCAGTTCGATGCGGCGTTCGCCGCGTTGGGCCGTGTGCGTGAGCGTGTTCAGCGTCAGATCGGCCAGGCGCAAATCGGTGGTGCGCGAGTCGGACTGGCGGCGGGTGACGGCGCGCAGCCGGGCCAGCAGTTCCTTGAAGGCGAAGGGCTTGACCAGATAATCGTCCGCGCCGCTGTCCAGCCCGTTGACGCGATCATCCACGGCGTCGCGGGCAGTGAGCATGAGCACGGGCGTGGTCGAGCCTCGCGCGCGGAGTTCGCGACAGACGCTGAAGCCGTCGCGGCCGGGCAATAGCACGTCCAGCACGATGGCGTCGTATTCGACGGCCACGGTCCAGTCCAGCGCGTCGTTGCCGTTGTACACGACATCGACGGCGTAGCCTTCTTCTTTGAGGCCGCGCTCCAGAAACGAGGCGATTTGACGTTCATCTTCGACGACGAGCAGACGCATGAGTTTAATCCGATGAATGAGGTGGCTTAATCTTAGTGGGCGTCGATTAGAGTCACGTTAAAGTGCTGAAATCATAGCATGAAAGCCGATTGGATAACAAAAGACCCTTTGGGTTTTGAAATCCAAAGGGTCTTTTTTGTCGGGGCGAGAGGATTTGAACCTCCGACCCCCTGCACCCCATGCAGGTGCGCTAGCCGGGCTGCGCCACGCCCCGAACGCCGGGCATTATAGCAGAGCGATGGGGGTTTGGCAAGATGCAATGCGGCCTCACCCCCACCGCGAGGAATTTTGATCGACGCCGTGCACCCCTCTCCTGACAACCGCAGAGGTGCAAT
>JAUQXD010000062.1 GCA_030834835.1 Thermoflexales bacterium
GACCGCCGTGCTCGCTTCAGCCATGCGCGACGGCTCAGTGCCCCACGCCACCGCCAGCGCAGCGATGGTGATTACCGTCAGAATCAGGCCGATCAAGACCGGCCGTCGATAGTTTTCTGTTTGCATAGATAAGCCGCCTTACGCTTTGGTGGTCTGGCCTGGATCGAAATCGGCGCGCTGGATGGGGTTGCCCGTATCCACAAAGACCTCGCCATCCTTGATGCTGATCGGGAAAATGTCCATCGGGCGCGGAGCCGGGCCGCCCGTCACCACGCCGTGTTCATCGTATAGCGAACCGTGGCAGGGGCAATGGAACTGGTTTTCCGCTTCGACCCAGGGCACACTGCAGCCCAGATGCGTACAGCGCTGCCAGAAGGCCATGAAACTGCCATCATCGAAGCGGCGTAGATAAAAGCGGCCAGCCTTGACCTGGTTCATGCTGCCCGGTGCAAATTCAGCGACTTTGCCGGCGCGAATAACCCCGCCAAAACCGCCGCTGCTGACCGGCTTCAGGAAGTTGAACATGGCGCCCAGCGTTTCGCCACCCAGGGCGACCAGTGCAGCCCCCCATGCAACCCCTAAAAACTGACGCCGATTAACACGCGGTTGATCTGAATGATTCGTCTTGGTGTCCATATCAAGAATCCTCTTTACAGGCTGTTGAACGGGTTGTAACCGTTGGGCATATCCCACGGGAAGAACAACCGGAAGCCCGGCCCTCGGAACAGGAAGCCGGTCAGCGTCAACACAATGGCCGAAACCAGCAGCATGGTGAACAGCGTCAGGATGATCTCGCGCGCATTCGTGGTGCCCGGCTTGAACCGCCACAACACCAGCACCGGCAGCACCACGATCAGGGCCAGCAGCCCGCCCGGAATCAGCGCCTGTGTAATAAACGAAGGCAGCACATCGCGCAGTAGTTCACGCGGCGGGAAAGCGGTGTCCAGCAGAATGAAGGCCGGAATCGCTACCAGCGCATACAGCGTCGTGCGAAAAACGATGCGCTTGCCACGCGGCGAGGTGAACCAGCGGCCCGCGCCGGTGCGGCTGTTATCGATATACGGAATCGCGATCAGAAACAACACCGCCAGAGTCGGCAGCGCAATGCCCGCCAGCGTGGGGTGCATGTGCTCCAGCATTTCCTGCAGTCCCATGAAATACCACGGGGCCTTCGCCGGATCGGTCGTGACGAGCGGATTGGCCAGACTTTCCAGCGGGGCGTTCTTGAGCAGCGAGAAAATCAGCAAGCCCAGGCCCGCGCCCAGCGCGATCAGCAGTTCCAGACTGGCGACGATGGGGAAAGCAAAGACGGTATCGTCGGGGCCTTTATCCACCATCGTGGTGCGCCCGCGCACGATTTCAACCAGGCTGTACGTCTTGCCCGATGATCGGGCAAATGGTTCTTTGGTCGGGGTAGTAGTCACAATGGCCTCCGTCAGCCTGCGTTCTTGTCGTCGGTCGGTTTGACTTCATTCGCCGCCAGACCGCCGTCTTTGCGCACGCGCCATATGTGCAGAGAAATCAGCAGCGCCAGCAGCGCCGGAATCAACATGATGTGCAGCGCGTAGAAGCGCGTCAACGCTTCCTGACCCACTTCCGGCCCGCCCAGCAGCATCTGCTTGATCGTCGCGCCCATCAACGGCTCGTAGGACGCCACACTCGTGCCGACGGTAATGGCCCAGTACGAGAGTTGATCCCACGGCAGCAGGTAGCCAGTGAAACTGGCGCCCAGCGTCAAGATCAGCAGCACGACGCCGACTATCCAGTTAAATTCGCGCGGGGGTTTGTACGCGCCAGTGTAAAACACGCGCACCATGTGCAGCACGGTCGTAATCACCATCAGGTGCGCGCCCCAGCGGTGCAGGTTGCGCAGCAACTGGCCCAGCGGAATTTCCGTCTGAAGGCGAGTGATGTCGACGAAGGCCCGCTCGATCGACGGCACGTAGTAGAACATCAGCAGCATGCCGGTGAGCGCCAGTTCGAGAAAGGTTACGGCGGTCAGCACGCCCAGGCCCATCGAGTAGGAGGCTTTGAGGCTCTTGCGGCTGACTTTGACCGGATGCAGGTGGAAGAACACATTGGTCGTCATGACCAGCGATCGGTCGAGCGGGTTGTCCGGCCAACCGTGCCGGAAGAAGGAGCGCCAGACGCGCGACCGGGTGATTGAGTTAATGAGAGATGACATGCCTACTCCTCTGGAAATGTAGGGCAAGTTGGCAACTTGCCTTACGATACCGAAATTTACATTCCACTACGGGTGCGCCAACAGCGCATGAACAACTCCCGGGAAATGAGGGTGCGAGCAAGACTTAGAACTCGGACGGGCTATCGATACGCCAGCGTTTCCTTGAAGCGGAACGCCTCCATGGTGATGGCGTTGGTCGGGCACCGATCGGCGCACAGCGCGCAGCGGGTACAGGCTTCATCGTCCTTGAGCATGGCTGCCACACCTTGCCGC
>JAUQXD010000691.1 GCA_030834835.1 Thermoflexales bacterium
GTTGTAAGCCGAGGCGTTGGTTGGGTTGAGGTCGATGGCACGGGCGTAGTCGGCCAGCGCCGCGGCGTAGTTCTTCAGTACATGGCACGTGAAGCCGCGATTGTTGTAAGCCGAGGCGTTGTTTGGGTCGAGTTCGAGGGCGCGGGTGAATCTGGCTTGAGCCAATTCAAGGTGGCCTTTGTGTTTTGACACGGCGAGCATTGCGCCGAGACCATTATGATAGGCAGACTGTTCAGGATCGAGCGCGACGGCGTGCTCGTAAGCTAAGCATCCTTCTTCGGAAAAGACCGCTCTGCCACGTTTGAAGCCTAACGCGCTCCCTATCTGGCCAAACATATCCGCCAGAGATAAACGGACACTTTCATCCGAGGGTAGGTTTTTCTCGGCTTCCAAACACACTGTCAATGCAGCTTTAGCCTTATCTTGTTTCAATAGATTGTGGGCACGCCGAGTATGTAACAGGCAGCAATGCACACTATCAAGATTTAGTTCAACCCTGTCGCGTAGTAGCGCTTCCAACCCAGTCATCTCATCGTGATCCTGTCCTTCAATGGCACGCTGTAGCGCGTCAAAGCGACGTTTAATTCGAGTTGCCCACCAGCCTGAGGCGTCGCGAAATTCGCGTGCCAGTTTGATCAGCCCTTTGGCAAAGGCCCAGTTAAACTCTAGCCCTTCTACTGCGCGTCCAGCCAAAAAGCGTACGGCCTCTGTTTCGTTACTCCAGCACAAGGCGTTAAGTACATCCAGCGTCAGACCTCGCCATCTTTCTTCTGCCATTCTATCAGCCAATACATACATGTCCGCCGTTTCGCCTTCCCAAAGTGGGCGATAATGGGTTGCTGCAATTTGCCCCAGAAGATGCGCGGTTTCGCGGTCGTCGCCGCGCAAACTGTCGCGCAAAAACTCGCGCACCACGTCGTGAAGTGATCCATCGGGTCGGACAAAACTGTATCGTGCTTCCAAATCGGCGAGGATTTGCCGCGGCTTTTCTTCCGGCTTCAAGTTCCATACCGCACGCAATGCCGCGTCGTCGCGGGTGCGCAACAAAGCTAAGGCGCGTAGGCGGTTTTCATCAGCGGCATTGTCCATGCAATAGCGCAGGAAGCGCCGTACAACTTGTGTCACCATTTCCTGCGAGTCATATTCTTCCGCGTTCTTCGGTGGGAAATCTTGCTTGACTCGTTCCGGCCCCAGTTTGAGCAAAGCCTCAGTAACCAGTTGCACAGCAAACGGCACGCCGCGCGCGAGGCGTTGAACGAAGCCGATCAATTCGGGTGTAGGCTCTAGCTCACTTTCGCGCAGATAGTCAACGACCTCCGGATCGGCAAACGCAGACAGATCCCACACAATCGGCGGTGAATCGGCCAGGCGGTCCGCATAGCCTTTCACAGTTTTGTGATTGCCATTGCTGTCTTCGACCGTGCGCTCGCGATATTGGCTGAATCGCCCACTGACGATGAAGATCAGGCCGCTGCCTTGCTCAACTGCCGGGCAGACAATCAAGTCGCGCAAGGATTCTTCAAGTGACAGAGACAACCACTCGCAGGTGTCAAACACTATGAGCAAAGGCTCATCACTGGCCGCATCGACAATGGCTTTGACCAGATGATGAGCCAGTTGGGTCTCCGGGCTTTTATATAGCGCGGCTTCTTTGGCGTTCTTCAGAATTTTGCGAGCTGCCAATTCATCGGCCAAGCCCGCCAGAATTTTCGGGCCAACATCCATCGTGAATGCAGTGGCAGCGGCAAGTGTTTTGGTCACCGGATCAGGCAGCACATCTTTAGACGCACGCGCAACCTCAAGCGCCTTCTGCCATTCGGCGGGATGGTCAACGCGATAACGGTTCACTCGCCCGTTGACAGTAGCGATGTTCTGTTGATCGTCAAGATAAGGCTTGATCACCTTCTCGCCAGCAACAGCCTTCAAAGCATTTGCAAAACCGTTCATCAATTGCATCGGCTCGACTGGGCGATGCTCCACGTTTTCCCAATCAATCACGATTGTTCGCCAGCCTGCCTCGACCGCAATTTCGGCACAGCGCCGTGATAGTTCAGTCTTGCCAATGCCGCCGATTCCATAAGGCAGGAATACGCGCGGTTTCACCGTAGGCCGCGGAGCCAAGGTTGAATATGTATCTGTGTCAGGGCGTTCGATAATCGACCGGAACTGTTCTAATTCTGTTTTGCGGCCAACGAAGATATGTGAATGCGGGGCCATGTTCATTCCTTGCAAGAGGGTCAAATCGGTGATCTTGAAAGGGTCGGAACTACGTGGCAAGTATAAAGTGAATCGTGGTGTCGGTCAAACGGGAAAGGCAAGAACAAGGGATGGCAACGGTCCAATCCAACCCGCGATCATCGCGTCCCAAGCGCCCGCTTATTGCGCGGCAGCGTCATTCCCGCGCGCTTTTGGCGGGAATCCAGAAACCCTATCGGCTCAATGCACAATCGTCAGTCTGGATGCCTGACAAAAGCATTCGGGCATGACGTTCCCATCGAATGAATTCGACGGCAAGGGCTGGAAAGCCCGCGTCGCGGGCTTGGCGCTGTGCTAGCCGTCGGATTTTATCCGATGGCGGATGCGTCGTCATTCCCGCGGTTGTTAGCGGGAATCCAGCAATCCTATCAGGCTCAAAACGCAATCGTCAGCGTGGATGCCCGACAACAGCATTCGGGCATGACGGTTCTGCGGATCAGGTACATCAATCAGCGTCATCTGCGTGCATCAGCGCCCCATTTAGCAGTTTAGCCCAACCCACTATCATCGCGTCCCAGCGCCCGTTTGTTCTTCTGCAATTGCGATTGCAGATCGTCGCCTTCTTTGTAGCCCAGCGTCGAATAATAATCCGCCGTGGTCGTATCGCGGGTGCGGATGACGACGGGCATCGGCACGGCGTGGCCCAGAATCAGCGCCTGCTGCCGCGTATCGAGCCGCGCCAGCACCTGTCGCAGTTCCGCGCCGCCGGACACGCCGCTGAACACCGCGCGGATGTCGCTCTCGTCGTCCAGCAGACACGTCACGCGCGTGCCGATCTGCGACATCACTTCCGGGTCGATGCCGCTGGG
>JAUQXD010000692.1 GCA_030834835.1 Thermoflexales bacterium
CAGCGTCCAACTCACGACGTTCCCCACACGCGTGCCGCCACTGACGTAGAATGCGCCAATCGGGAGCGTATTCGTGATGAGCAAATTCGTGGCCGTGGCTACGCCGGTGTTGTGGAGGGTGAACGTCGTCGTGATCGGCGCACCCGATCCCACGGCGACTAGAGCCGCGCCGCTGATTGTCAAGCGCGGAATCGGCGTGAGGTCGGGCAGCAGAATCCTGGAGGTATAAGGCTGGAGCGTTAGTGGACTGCTGATCGAATTGCCATTGAGATCAATGTAGGGTTTGCTCAGATCGATCGAGCGGGTGTTGCGCGTATCGTTATAAAACAACTCGGCCTGGGCCAACGTCGCGGAGATCAACTCGGTCGAAAGTAGATCCTTGCCAGAAGCGGCGCGCCATTCGGCCAGCGATTTGTCCCCCTGCACCACAATGTGCTGCGCGCGACTGGCGTGATAGAAGTGGTTGTTATCCGATGTGCCCAGCAAGCCGGCACTCCCCGCGCTGAGCGTCCCCGCGTTATTGATCTTGCTCAGTAAAATGTTGCCGCTGTGATTGGCAACGCTGCTATTGCCCGTCACCGCGATTTGCTCGGCCCACAGCGACGCCGCCGTGGCATTGTTGAAGAGCGTGTTGTTCTGAATCACGCCCGTCGAGTTTTGATAGAGGATGCCGTGAGCCGTGGAGTTGGCAACGGTGTTATCGGACGTGGTGATATTGCTCGAGTTCTGATCGATGTAGACGCCAAAGCCGAACAGCGCCCGGAAATTGCTGTGCGTACCATCGGTATTGCCCAGCGTGTTGAGGATGATGTTGCTCAAAATCTGGATGTCGTGCACATTGCTGCCAAAGGTGTTGATCGCGCCGCCGTCGCCTTTGGAGAAACAGGTCTGATCGAAGACGTTGTAGGCGAAGGTGCTACTGCTGCCAAACATCTGGATGCCGTTGTAGCCGATGTTTTCAAAGCGATTGTAGCGCACCGTAAAGCCGTAACCCGAGCGCGCCACATCATCCACATAGATGCGCAGCCCCGCGCCGTCTTCCGTGCACGTGCCTTCGCTGCCGGTCTTGCCACAGCCCATACCCGATTCATTGAGGTTGGCGATCACGCCGATATTGCGGATAGTATTGCCCTCGATCGTCGTCACACGGCTGGGGGTATGAATGCCAAAGTGATTCGCGCCGTCGATCAGGTTGTTTTGAATGAGGATGTCGTGGCCGCCGCGCCAACCGTCCAGACCGTCACTCGCTCCCCACACCCAACTCCATAAATTGATGCCTGAATCGTCCACGTTGCGGATGGTGTTATTCCGCACCGTCAGGGCGCTGTTCTCGTCGGGATGCAAGTTTCTCGGCGAAACGATGCCGCTTTGGAACCAGTCGCGAATCTCAAAGTTATCGACGATGATGTCGTGCACCGGATCATATAGATCGACGCCCAGATTGATCGCGCCCCAATTGCGATCGTCGGTCTTCATGATCACGGAACCCTCGATTGTCGCACTGCTCGGATGGGTGGTGGCGAAAAGATAGACCTTGCGATTGGCCTTGTCGTACCACCACTCGCCGTCTTGATCGAGCGTGTGCAGCGAGTTGTTGATGAAGAAGCCCCAGCCAGTGCAGTTCGTCGTGTAAGGACAGGTGACGCTGGCATTGAGCGTTAAGGTTGAGCCGCTGCGAGCGGTGACATCCCGATTGACCATCGACCACCGAATGACCTTGAGGTGGATCGTCGCGCCGGCCCAATCGACGGCGGGTAAGCTGCCCGTCGTGAGTTGGTTGGCGGCGGGCTGCGCCGAGACCGTGGCATAGCCGCCATCGCCTGCATTGAGGTTGGGCCAGCGGCCCATTGTCAAGCGCTGGCCGTTCCGAAAGAGTTGATTGAGACCATTGGGAAACGTCGCGGGTGATAACGTCGCGACATAGATATTGCCGCTGGACACTGACCAGCCGCTGATGGTCTGCGCGCCAGAGAGGACGGGCTTGTTCGCGCAATCGCTCGTCGGGTACGCGCCAAACACGATCGGGCTGCCCGACGTGCCTGAATGCGTGATCATCAGCATCTCGCCGCGCCACACATCGCCGCACTTGAAGAGGACGTGATCGCCCGGCTGTAAATTCAGCGCATTGACTTTGGCAATCGTCTTGAAGGGCGCGGCGGTGGACAATCCGTTGTTGGAGTCCAAGCCGTCGGTCATGGAAACGTAGTAGGTGGTGTTGGCGGCGCGGGTGGCGGCGCCGTTGGCGGCACGTGCTGAGGTTGCCGCCTGCGCGAGGGTCAACAAGATACACAGGCTAAGCCAGAATCGAAGTTTCATCATCACACTCCAGGTGCAGATTGACTGTGATGATTATGCCTGTGTCCGCCGGCGGGAACAATAGGCGAAAGGTCGCCGTGAGGAAGCTGACGCCGGTCAACGCCGATACCATCTGCGCAACAAAAGCCCTGAGACCTGGCTCTTCGAGCAAATCTCAAAAAGCGGCTGGCAATATTGGCAGCTGCAGACAACTACTTCTTCGGTTTGGGTGTCTTATCCGCCTGGCCGGGCGGATCATTGTCGGGCTTGGGTGTCTTCACCTGGCCGGGCGGCGTATTCGGCGTCTTCACCTGGCCGGGCGGCGTATTGGGTGGCCTGGGTGTATTGGTGGGTTTATCAGTGGGCTTCACGGCCGGCAACGTGGGCACGAGTGTGCCCGGACCGATCGGTGCCACCACGGTCGAGGTTGCCGTTACGCCAGGCGTTCCGGTCGGTGTCGATGTTGATGTCGATGTCGAGGTCGTCGGGCCTGTTCCGGGGGGTACAACCGTCGTCGATGTGTCGGGCGGCAGCGAATCGGCCAGTCGCAGCGCGCGCTCACGCGCAGCCGAAGCCGTCGTCGCGCTGACATTCAGACTCGCGCGAGTGGCAGCCGAGGCTCTGGCCGAGGTGCTGGCTATCAGAGCCGCGTGTGTGTCGGCCAGGCGAATCACGGTGGTCAGCGCAGGTTGTTGTTGATCGCCCGGCAGAGTGGCGGCGGTCTGCATGGCTAGCTCTATCTCAGTCGAAGCTTCAGACATCAGTTCGGGCCGGATGTCGTCGCGCGTCGCCAGCGCCTCGAATTCATCCATCCGACGCTGAGCCAGGTCTACATGCAGCGAGGCTTGCGCAGAACTGGACGCCGTCGCCAGCGAGACTTGCTCGGCTAATCGCTTAAGGGGCTACAAGAGGTCATCGGGTAAGCTGGCGGTCGAGGCCGTCATGGCCCCCGTCCCGCCCACCAGCAAGAGGACGGCAACCAGCGCCGCCAGACCAAAGCGCAAACGGAGTGACCGACGGGCCGACGCAATCGGCCGGCGAGGCGTAGCCGGGGCCTTAGACTGAGCCGCGCGACTCAGCAGTTGTTGCTCAATCGCGCGGCGCTTCTCAGCGGCTAGCCCGGATGGTCTGGGCAGCGCGTAGACACGCGCCGCACTTCTCAACAGCGGCTCGAGTTGAGCGGCGACCTGTGGATAACGGCTCAGGCAGTCCTCTACCGACGATCGGCCAGCCGTGACCTCCAGCAGGCAACCATCGAGGATCTCGTCAAAGTCAGTGGGATTTGGTATCATTTAACAGTCGCGCCAGTGTTTCCAGACCACGTCGTTGCAACGCCTTGACCGCGCCTTCCGTCTTGTCCATGATCCGGGCAATTTCGGCATTGCTCAGGCCCTGCATGAATTTTAGGTTAATGACCTGCTGCTGTTCTTCGGTCAGTTGCTGCAATCCGGCCAGCACTTGACCATACTGCAATACGTCGATGGTGGCGACATCCTCGGCGGCCAGCCACTCCGGCAAATCATGGTCGTCAAAGGCTACTGTAGCCCGCCGCCGGGTATGCCGCCAGTGATCGATGACGCGCGCCTGAGCGATTCGATAAAGCCAGGCAACAAACGGGACGCCACGATCGGCAAAGGCCGCCAGGCTCTCCAGGGCGCGCAAAAACACATCGGCTGTAATGTCCTCGGCGGAAGCTGCATCATCGGTCCGGCTTCGCACGTACTGGTAGATCTGATCGACGTGCCGGTTATACAGCTCGCTGACCGCATCCGGATCATGCCGCTTGGCCTGCTCAATCAGCCGGCTTTCATCGCCTGGTCGCACGATCGGTTTTTCCCCTCGCTCCCATCGTGCACTTATTATACCGCAAGCATCAAGTGAAAAGATACGGTGTCGGCCATTTTTGCCCCCGTTGAGTGGCCTGGCGAGATTTGAACACAGTTCATACTTTGGAACCGTCACTTATATGACAATCAGTCGGTTACTAAGCTGACGAAAGTCATTGCACCAATTTATCGAGGGCGCACGCAAACGTGCGGGGACAATTCAGGCTATGGGCAAGGCCATCGCGGCGGTAAGTTACCCGACATCTAAGCCTGCCAGACCTTCAAAAAGGAACTGGCAGGTTTCGTGTCCGGGTGGTGTCAAACCAGTGGCAAACCCTGCAGAGCGCGGTCAGGCGCTGGTGGAGTTTGCGCTGGTGCTGATGTTTGTCATCCTGCCGTTTACGTTTGTGCTGGTGGACGGCGCGATGGTGTTGTTCACGTTAGCCAATGTCTCGAATGCGGCCCGCGAAGGCGCGCGGGGCGGATCGATCTTCCAGACGACGACCGCCCCTACATCTGATCAAACTTTTGCCGACCAGGTCGCGCAGATCGATGCGGCGCGGCTCGCCTTTGTCCGCCAGTCGTCGCAGCAGATGCTGGGGGCGCTGGTCGCTTTCGATCAATGCACCACGACGATAGTCTATAGCCCGGCTACACCCGTCATTGGCAATCCATATCGCGAACTGGATTCGATCACGTTGACGCTGGCATGCCCGCGCCGCCTGCTGTTTGGCCTGGTCAACGCCGGATCTGTTACGCTGACTTCGCAATCGACCATGCGCATCGAACCCGGTGGAGTGGCGCCTGCACCATGACGATATTCAACCTTCGACGATCAATCAAGTCTGACCCGGATCGCCAGCACGGCCAATCGGCGGTGGAGATGGCCCTGGTGCTGCCGCTCTTGCTGGTGCTGTTGCTGGGCATGATCATCGCCGTCTTCATGTTTTACTCGTACATCCAGGTGACCAATGCGGCTCGCGAAGGCGCGCGAGCGGGATCGGTCTATCGCATCACCGGCACCGGCAGCGGTCTGACGCTGGCGCAAACCGTGAATAAGGCCATCTACGATCCGGGCACGGGCAGTACGGCATTGGGTTTCCTGTCGCCTACGTCGCCCAGTTTCAATGTATCGAGTGATGTCGCCATCACGCTGTTGAAGGCGGATAACACCGCGGGCGATCCAACCGATCCGCGGCCGGGTGATCGATTGACGGTTCAAGTGACCTATCGCTACACACTGCCGATCGTGGCGGTGGCGCTGCCGATGTTTCCGCAGCCACTGGTGATCGTGCGCAGTATCATGATGGAGATTCAATGACCACGCCCCCGAGCGTCACCCCGAACGATCGAGAAACCGGCCAGGCCGCCGCGCTGATGGCGATTATGCTGTTTATGGTCTTTGTCGTCTTCGCCTCATTAGCCATTGACGGCGCGATGACGTATCTGGCCCGCCGCGATCTGCAGAACGTGGCCGATTCAGCCGCATTGGCAGCGTGCCGGGTGATGGCTCAGAATGACACGACGACCACTTCGCTCGCCGCCGCTCAAAACGCCGTCGCCACTAATCTGGGCGGCTGGGCCGAATTCGTCGGCAGCAATCCGCCGGGTACCAACGTGGGTACAGGTGCGGGTCTGGTGAAAGGCATCGAGATTGCCAGCCCGCAGGTGCGCGTGGCTGTGCAACGTGTGGTACCGACCGTCTTAACTCAGTTCTTTGGGCGCGCGCCGTCGCCGATGCTGGCGCAAGCGCGCTGCGATGTCCGCGCGGGCGGCGGCCTGATGCCGATCGCCATTCAACGCTACGACGGCGAAGCGGGCGGCACCCTGATCGATCACGTTGCGAATAAGACCGCGCCCGTTTACCCCACTGATTCGGTGACGATAACCTGGGACGGGCGTTACGGTCCGTTTCAAGTGCCCATCCCGGTTGATCCTTATGTGGCTTCAGACGGCGCACTGGCCGATAGCAATACCGGCCCGGAGGTCGTGCTGGTGGGGCAAAGCGCCGATACCAACAACAATACCAGCAGCATGCGCGATCTGGTGCTGCTGGATATTCGTAATGTCGCCTCGCAGTATGCGCTGGAATATTACAACGGCGCAGATTCGCAGGCCGATGCCGCAAAGTACATGTCGCAAGCGTGGATTTATCAGCACGGCTATCCCGGCCCGTTTCCGCAAGTTGGATCGCAAGTCGCCATCCTCGATGGTGCCAGCGTGGCCTTTGCCGCCGGGGCGATGGATACGGCGGGCTATCGACCAGGCGACGTGATTGCCGCCATCGTCTATGACGGTTACGTGTGGACGCGCCCGGACTTCTCGATCGCGTTGACGCCGCAATCGGGCAACGGTGTGATCACAGGCTATCCCATCGACGCCGGCAGTGCGGTGGCGTACACCCTGAACATCGCCAAAGCCGGTCCGGCCAGCGCGGCCTGGTTCACGCCGCTTGATTTCGACGTGAGCTTCGACTTCACCAACGATCCGCTGCCCGATGATACGCACATCGCCTTAAACGGCGTGGAACTCATTGGCCCCAATTACGCCACGACGATCAACAATGTCACAGCGACCGGCTGGAACGGCACGCTGTCCATCTGGAGCACGCAGGCGGTGACGCAGGTCAATTATCTCAGCGGCATCAATGTC
>JAUQXD010000693.1 GCA_030834835.1 Thermoflexales bacterium
GATGTCCGGGGATTTGAATTCCAAATTCGAGATCGACTTCAACGTCCTCGATCTTGACTACGCTAACCTCTATTTCGTGTCGTAACCGATCATGAACCCGATCCGCGTGCTCATCGCCGACGATATGCCACAGGTGCGCCAGGACCTGCGCACGCTACTGCCGCTCGCTGGCAACATCGAGATCGCGGGCGAAGCCGCTAACGGCCATGAGGCGATCGAGCAGGCGGCCAGCCTTCAGCCTGATGTCATCCTGAAGGATCTGGAAATGCCGGTCGTGGACGGGTCAGCCGCCACTCGCTCGATCAAGCTGCGGCACCCGGCGACCCGCATCATCGCCCTGACGATTCACACCGACGCGGCGACCCGGCAGACCGCCGATCGGGCCGGTGTGGACGTGTTCATCGAGAAGGGCGCGCCACTGGGAACCTTGCTGCAGGCGATTCAAGTAAGAGAGGAATAGATCATGGACACACCGAAAGTTCAACGAAGGTATGACCTCGACTGGCTGCGCGTGATTGCGACGCTGGGGGTCTTTCTCTTCCATGCCAGCAATGTGTTTAATACCGCCAACTTCGAGATCAAGAACGCCGAACGCAGCGAGGCGATCACGTTCATCGATATTTTCTTATATCCGTGGGGGATGCCCCTCTTCTTCCTGATCGCTGGAGCGGGGACGTGGTTTGCACTGCGGCGGCGCTCGGCTGGACAATTCACGCGTGAACGCACCCTGCGAATTCTCGTCCCCTTCTTCACCGGCACTCTTCTGCTCGGTCCGATCCAGCTCTATCTCTCGTGGAGCCACCGAATCCAGACCGGCGTGTTTGATGGGTCATTCCTCGAATTTGCATCGGAGCGCCTGTCGTATACAGGCCCCAAGCTGTTCGGGGCGGTCGGCTATCACATGTGGTTTCTAGGTTTCCTGTTTGCCTTCTCGTTGCTGGCACTCCCGCTCTTTAGCTGGCTCAGGGGGGAAACGGGTCGCCGCTTCATCTCACGCCTGGCAGGGTTATGCGAGCATCGAGGCGCCAGCCTATACTTCATCCTGCCGCTGGCCGTGGTGCGGCTGGGCCTTCAACCCTTCTTCCCCCAACTGCAGCATTGGGCCGATTTCTTCTTCTACGGGATGTTTTTCGTGTTGGGCTACGTGCTGTTCGCCGACGAGCGGTTTTCCCAGGCTATCCGGCGTGATTGGCGGATACTCCTCGGCGGCGGGATCGCAGCCACACTGGCGGCGACGGTCATTGGCATGTCGCTTGAGTCGTTCGACATCGAGCAGTCACCCGAAACGTTCTGGGAATTCCTCATGTGGGGATTGATTGCGGCCTGTGGCTGGTGCTGGACGGCCTGCGTCTTGTGCATCGGCATGCGCTACCTGAACCGTGATAGCCAGGCGCTGCAGTACGGCCAGAGGACCCAGCTGCCGTTCTTCGTGGTTCACCAGCCAGTGATCCTCGCCATCGCCTACTTCGTCGTGCAGTGGGAGGCCAGCCTGCCGGTCAAACTACTGGTCGTCGTCCTTGGCTCGTTCGCAGTGTCCATCGGGCTCACCGAATTGGTCATCAAGCGGGTGGGCGTATTGCGGAATGCGTTCGGCATGAAGGCCACTCACCGATCTGTCTTAGCCAGGCAAGGAGTGTGAAGCATGAACAGCAAGAATCTGACCACGACGAAGTCAACGCAGGCCGCTTTGAACACGCTACTGACGCGAATTCGATTGACCGACACCGGTGTGCTGATCCTGCTGGCGCTGGCGAAGCTTGTGCTGCATGCGCTTGCCAATAGCCAGTATGGCTGGCATCGCGATGAGCTGGACATGCTCGACAGTGCTCGCTACCTCGATTGGGGTTATGCTGCCTATCCGCCGGTAACGGCCTTCATCACCGGAGTGGCGTTGACGCTGTTTGGGCCTTCGCTGGTCGGCGTGCGATTGTTTCCCGCTCTGGCGCAAGCGGCCGTGATGGTGTTAGCGGGACTCATGGCGCGCGAGTTGGGCGGCAAGCGGCTGGCCCAGATCGTAGCCTCAGTGGCGGCCGGCATTGCGCCGGTCGCATTCCTTGCCGGGTCGCTGCTCTCCTATTCCTCGTTCGATGCCCTGTGGTGGGTGCTGATCGCCTATCTGATGATCCGGTTGTTGAAATCAAACAATCCGCGTTGGTGGTTGGGCATCGGCGTCGTGATCGGTCTTGGCATGATGACTAAGTACACGCTGATATTTCTGGTAGCCGGTATCGTGGCGGGTGTGCTCTTCACGCGAGCGCGCCGTTACCTCATCAGCCCGTGGCTGTGGGGCGGCGTCGTACTGGCGGTGTTGATCTTCTTGCCGAACCTGATCTGGCAAGCGCAGCACGATTTCATCTCGCTGGATTTCCTGCGATCCATCCACGCCCGTGATGTGAGCATCGGACGCACGGATGACTTCCTGAGCGAGCAATTCCTGCTCTCGGCCAATGTGGTTACGATTCCGCTCTGGGTGGCCGGTCTGCTCTGCTATTTCTTCGCCAGAACCGGGAAACCCTACCGCCCGATCGGTTGGATGTTTGTCGTCCCGTTGGCGTTGTTCCTGACTGCTAAAGGCCGCTCCTATTATCTGGCGGCGACTTATCCGATGCTTATCGCCGCCGGCGCGGTGGTAATGGAGCGCTGGATCGCCAGGCTGTCGATCGGTTGGTCGCGGCTCGTGCGCGCGATCACCGCGATTGCCTTCGCGGGCGGCGGTGCAATCTTTGCGGCCATAGCGCTGCCGATCGCACCGATCAATTCCGCCTGGTGGAACACGGTCACCAAAATCAACGGCGAATTCAAAGAAGAGATCGGTTGGCCGGAACTGGTGGAGACCGTCGCCAATATCTATGCCGCTC
This sequence comes from Thermoflexales bacterium, assembly GCA_030834835.1. Lineage (GTDB taxonomy): Bacteria > Chloroflexota > Anaerolineae > Fen-1058 > Fen-1058 > JAGOBP01. Next base: position 2,859 of record JAUQXD010000693.1, read on the forward strand.
TGCCGGTTGAAGAGCGAGGACACACCGGCATCCTGACGGGCAACTATGGCGAAGCCGGAGCCATCAACCTGTATGGCCCGGCCTACGGTCTGCCCGAGGCGATCAGCGGCGTCAACTCCTACTGGCTGCGCGGCTACGGCGATCCGCCTCCGCAGAACTTGATCCTGTTGGACATGCTGCCTGGCTACTCCTTTGAGGCCTGTACGCTGGCCGGCCACGTCACCAATCGCTACAGGATCAGAAATGAAGAGACCGATCACCCCGACATCTTCCTGTGTCGAGGCGTGCGCCGGCCCTGGCCTGAGATCTGGAAGAATATACGGCGCTTCGGGTAACGCCGCTTCGATGACAGCAATTCTCATTTTGTCAGCCGAGCGGGCTCCCGCGCCCGCGGAACCGGCGGCGTGGGAGCCGCCTCTGCTGCCAAAATGAGAATTGCTGTCATCGAAGCGGCGTTACCCAAAGCGCCGCATGGTCTTCCAGATCTCTGGCCAGGGCTGGCGCACGCCTCGA
>JAUQXD010000694.1 GCA_030834835.1 Thermoflexales bacterium
TGGGGCAGCGCCCCACTAACTCCAACCAGTGCTGGTCGATGGCAAAGCCGGTTTGCGCGGCCAGCCGATCGAGCATCGCCGTTAGATCGCAGCCCTCAAATTCGATCGTCGTCTGGCAATTGGCGCAGATCAGATAGTGCCCGTGTTCGATGGCGGTGGGGGCGAAGGCTTCACAGCCATCTTCCAGATGCACGCGGCGAATCGCACCCAGCTGCTCCAGAATCTCCAACGTCCGATAGACCGTCGTCAGCCCCAGGTCGGGGCACTCGCGTTGGGCTTTGGCAAAGACTTCGGCGGCGGTCAGACGCGTGTTCGCCAGCGTCATCACCTCGACGACGGCCCTGCGCTGGCGCGTGAGCTTGTAGCCGTGTTGATTGAGTTGGGTGGTGAGTGTGTCACGATCGAGTTGCATAGTGTTTGTGTAATTGAAAATCATTTTCAATTAGGCGTCAAGATTGTAACACGGGCCGATGTAGGCGTCAAGGTTTTGATCGGTCCGACAGCAGTTCTCAATTTGGCGAGGAGTCAGCGCGCCCACGCGCGGTTCACGCAAAACCGGCGTCTGGGGACGTCTGACTCCTCATCGTTGAGCTGGCACGAATATTGCAGCTTACCCAAATTGTGTATTGCAGTGCGCCCCCCGCGATGCTATAATCGCGCCCATTCTCATAATCACCGGCCTGATGGGCGGCAGACTCTTTTATGAGGCAGGGGAGGTGGAATGGCCGAATATGCGGTTGAATTGCGGGATGTCGTCAAGGAATTTGCGGATCCGGGCAAGGCCAGCGAGTGGGTGGCGGCAGTCAACCACGTAACGCTTCAAATTCGTGATGGTGAGTTCTTCTCCTTGCTCGGCCCGTCGGGCTGTGGCAAAACCACCTCGCTGCGGATGATTGCGGGCTTCGAACTCCCGTCGTCCGGCGAGGTTTTTATTCACGGCAAGCCGATGGGCAAGACCCCGCCGTACCAACGTCCCGTCAATACGGTCTTCCAGAACTACGCGCTGTTCCCGCACATGACCATTGGCGAGAACGTGGCCTTTGGTCTGCAAATGAAAGGCGTCGAGAAAACCGACATCGAGCCGCGCGTCAAAGAGGCATTGCGCATGGTGCGGCTGCCCGGCTACGAAAAGCGCAAGCCCCGGCAGTTGTCCGGCGGCCAGCAACAGCGCGTTGCCCTGGCACGGGCGCTGGTCAATCGGCCGGAAGTGCTCCTCCTGGACGAACCCCTCGGCGCGCTCGATCTGAAGCTGCGTAAGGAAATGCAGTTGGAACTGAAGACATTGCAGCGCGAAGTCGGCATCACCTTCATTTACGTGACGCACGATCAAGAAGAAGCGCTCACCATGTCCGATCGGATCGCGGTGATGAATCGCGGCAAAGCGTTGCAGATCGGCCAGGCGGGCGATATTTACGAAAGCCCCAACTGTCGCTTTGTGGCCGACTTCATCGGCGATACCAACTTTATCGGCGGCAAAGTCAAATCTCAAGCCGGCCGATCGGTGATCGTAGCCCTGGGGGACGGCTCGACGTTACGCGCCGATTGCGATGGCAGCGTGGCGGCGGGCACGGAAGTCAGCGTGGCGGTGCGGCCGGAGAAGATGAACATCAACTCCTCGGCTCAATTGGACAATGCCTTCAAGGGTCGCGTGATCAGCGTCGTGTACATCGGCACGGACACCCATTACGGCGTGAGCATTGCCAACGATCAGCTGGTGCGCGTGCGCGAGCAAAACAACATGCCCGGCTCACGGCCGCTGGCGCAGCAGGGCGACGAGCTGACGGTGAGCTTCGATGCCGCCGCCGCCCGGATCCTGACGGAGTAACCGATGTTACAGAAACTCCGGGAAAACAAGTCGCTGCAGGGCACGCTGCTCGTTTCGCCGGCGCTGCTATGGATGATCGCACTGTTGATCATCCCGCTTATCCTCATCGTGATCACGTCGTTCGGGCAGCGCGACGCCGACGGCAACGTGATCTATACGTTCACGCTGGACAACTACATCCGCTTGATGGGCTACACCACGGATTGCGGCACCCAGCCCTCACCCTGTTTCAACTCGCTGTACGTGGACATTTTGACCCGCTCGGTCGGATTGGCATTTGCCACGACCATTGCCGTCATCGTGTTGGGTTATCCGCTGGCGTACTTTGTGGCGCGCGCGCCCGTTAAGCGCCGCAGCACGCTGCTGTTCCTGATTTTGATTCCGCTGTGGACTAACTTCGTCATTCGCGTGTATGCGTGGATTCGCATCTTGCGCGCCTTCGATATGTTGTACACGCCCGAGGCAGTGTTGGTGGGTATGGTCTATGAATTCCTGCCGTTCATGATCCTGCCCATGTACACCTCGCTGGAGAAGATTGATCCGTCATTGTACGAGGCGGCGGCCGATCTGGGCGCGGGCGCGCTGCGGACATTCTTCCGGGTGACGCTGCCGCTGTCGCTGCCGGGCGTGGTGGCCGGGACGATCCTGGTGTTTGTACCCGTCATGGGCACGTTTGTCGTGTCCGATATTCTGGGCGGCAAGCAGTACGTGCTGGTGGGCAATCTGATTCAACGACAGTTCCTGGATGCCCGCGACCCGACGTTCGGTTCGGCCTCGTCCATCATCCTGATGCTGATGACGCTGGTCGTGATGATCATCTACACGCGGAAGTTCGGCTTCGGTGAGGAGATTGCCATCACATGAGCAGCCGCCGATCGCCCTTACTGACGTTGTTCACATTCATGGTGTATGTCTTCCTGTACGCGCCAATCGTGGTGCTGATCATCTTTGCCTTCAACTCGTCGCGGCAGAACGTGGTGTTTGAAGGCGTCGTCAATCGCGGCCCGTGCGGCCCGTTTTACTGGTTCTGCCAGCTGGCCAATAACCAGGACGCAATCGAAGCAGCGGGCAATACGCTGGAGATCGCCATCACCTCGACGATCTTTTCGACCATCATCGGCACGATGGCGGCGCTGGCCTTGCAGCGCTACCGTTTTCGGCTGAAGTTTCTGTCGGAAGTGTCGCTGTACATTCCCATCGTCATCCCCGAAATCGTGATGGGCATCAGTTTGCTGGTGCTGTTCAATGCCGTGTTTACGGGATTGAACAATGCATTTGGGCTGACGGGCGATGGCCGATTGGGGCTGGGTGTGGGCACGGTGATTGTGTCGCACATCGCGTTTAGTGTGCCGTTTGTGGTGTTGACGGTTCGCGCGCGCCTCCATAGTTTTGACAAGGCGGTGGAAGAGGCCGCGATGGACCTGGGTGCGAATGAGTGGGTGACGTTCTGGCGCGTGACGCTGCCGCTGATTATGCCGGGCGTAATCTCCGGCGCGATGCTGGCCTTCACGCTGTCGCTGGACGACTTCATCATCACCTTCTTTACCAACGGCCCCGGCTCGACGACGCTGCCGATCTATGTGTACGGACTGCTGCGCCGTACCATTACCCCGGAGGTCAATGCGTTGTCCACGGTCTGGATTGTGGTAGTGTTGCTGGCGGTGTTGATGTCGCGCCGTTTGCAGCAGCGGAATGCTTAGGGCAACACGCGCGCGGTAATCGTTGAGGCCGATCGGATCGGCCATCGGCCGCGCGAGACGAATCATTCTCTTGAGGAGGAGAACATGTTACATCGAAAGTCGCTCGAAAGAATCGTTATTGCCTTAGTCGCGCTCAGCCTGATCGTTTCGGCGTGCGCCCCGGCGGCCGCTCCGGCCACGCAAGCCCCGGCTCCCGCCCAACCGGCCGCACCCGCCGCCCAGCCCACAGACGCGCCGAAGGCTGCTGAACCGACCGCGGCACCTAAGCCAGCCGAGCCAGCAGCACCCGTTGGTGCGTTCGTATCCAAGCCCAGCGGCGCGAAGTTGGACAACGGTTTTGAATGTCCTGAGCCGCAGCCCAAGATGGACGTGACCTCGAAGGATTTGAACATCTTCGTATGGACGGAGTACATTCCGCTGGACGCCATCGACTGCTTCCAGGCTGTGTACGGCATCAACGTCAATCGCAAGGAATATTCGTCGAACGAAGAGATGTACGCCAGCTTGTCGGCAGGCAGCAGCAACTACGATCTGGTGCAGCCGACTGACTACATCGTGAGTTTGATGGTGCGCCAGGGCTTGCTGCAAAAACTCGATCACGCCAAACTGCCGGTGATGGCGACGCTCGATCCCAATTACCTGGACCTGTCGTTTGACAAGGGTAATGAGTACACGCTGCCCTATCAGGCGGGCACCGACGCGATCGTGTATAACGCCGACACCATCAAGGATGCGCCCAAGTCGTATGCCGACCTCTGGAAGCCGGAGTTCATCGCGGCGAAGCGCATGGTCATGCTGGATGATTCGCGCGTGGGCATCGGCGCGACGCTGTTGACGCTGGGTTACGATGTCAACACCACCGACGACAAGCAGTTGGAAGAGGCCAAGGCCAGGTTGTCGGAACTGGCCAAGGGCATTACGCTGTATGACAGCGACAGCCCCAAGACCGCGCTGATTGCGGGCGATGTCGATCTGGGCATTACGTGGACGGGCGAGGCGTTCCTGGCTGCACAGGAGAACCCGGCGATCACATTTGTGTATCCCACCGAGGGCGTGATCGTCTGGCAGGATAACTATGCCATGCCCAAAGATGCGCCGCACGCCGATGCCGCGTATGCGTGGTTGAACTACACCATGCAGCCCGATCTGTTCTGGCTGATGCTGCGCGACTTCCCGTACACCAATCCCAGCCAGGGCGCGCTGGAGTATGCTAAATCCAGCACGATGAAGGTGTTGGATGTGGACGGCAATGAAACCACCCCGGCCGATTTGTACACGAAGTACATCGAGTCGCCGATTACGAATACGCCGCCCGAAGCGTTGAAGGCGGGCCACCGCATCGAGGACGTGGGCGACGCGCTGCCCAAGTACGATCAGATCTGGACGGAGATCAAGCAGTAGCCAGACCGTAGGTCACAAATCAGCGCATCGCGCTACAGACTTCCGAGACTGCCCGACCGGGCCTCGGAAGTCTGATTCTTTGAAAGGGGAGTACACGAGGAAACGAATGAATGAAACCAACCAACCGCGTTGTCGTGGCCAACATGGTCGCCGAAACCGTGTATTGAATGGCCTGCTGTTGATGAGTTTGGTGTTGACGGCCTGCGTGGGCGGCTCACCGGCCGCCCCGACTGCCACCCCGACTGCCGCGCCGCCCACCGCAGTTCCGCCTACGGCAACGGCCACCGGCCCTGCACCGATTAGACCCACGCTCCCGCCGTCGCCTCTCGCCACACCGACCTTTGCCCCTTCACCGTTAGCCGCGCCCGCGACTACGTTTGTTTCGCAGCCGTCGGGCCACACCACCGAGTCGGGTTTTGTGTGCCCCGAACCGCAGCCGCGCGTCGAGGTCAGGTCGGACCAGTTGAATTTGTTTGTGTGGGCTGAGCATGTGCCTGCGGACATCGTGGAATGTTTCGAAGCGGTGTACGGGATCACCGTCAACAAATCGGAATACTCGTCGAACGAGGAGATGTACGCCAAGTTGGCAGCGGGCAGTTCGACGTTCGATGTGGCGCAGCCCAGCGATTACATCATCGAAGTGATGATTCGTACCGGCCTGCTGCAAAAACTCGATCGAGCGCAGCTGCCCAATCTGACCAACATCGATCCGATCTATCGCGCCGCTCCCGGTGACCCTGATGGCGAATATTTAGCGCCCTATCAGGTCGGCACGGAGTCGATCGTGTATAACGCCGACACGGTCAAAGAGCCGCTGACGTCGTGGCAGGATTTGTGGCGGCCCGATCTGGTCGATCGATTGGTGTTTGTCGACGACGCGCGTTACGTGATCGGGTTGACGTTGCTCAGCGAGGGCCAAGATCCCAACACCACTGATCCCAAAGTGTTGGAGGCGATCAAACCGAAGTTAATCGAGTTGATCGCGCAGGTGCTCGTCTTTGACAGCGACAGTCCCAAGAATGCCTTGATTGCGGGTGCTGGATGCGGATGGCAACAAAGTGACGCCCGCCGAACTCTACGCGGCCTACATCGCTTCACCGATCACCAATCCGCCGGCCGAAGTGATTCAAAACGGGTATGCCATGCGTGATGTTGGTGATGCGCTGCCGTTGTATGATCAACTGGGACGGAAGTGAAGACGGGGGCATTAGCCATTAGCCAGACCTGACAGGTTTTCAATGATCGCCGATCGAGTTTGATCTCGATCGAAAACCTGTCAGGTCTTTGGAGGCGGATGTCTGTCTTCAGCGGATAGAGACAGCGGAGAATCGGATGGCTGATCGCGCGACTCGTATCCGTTTATCCGATCTGGTTATCCGTTGAGGATGATTATCCGTGCGCGTGATACTTGATCGACATCCAGTACAGCGCCAATAGTGTCGCGATGAGGACCGCCAGATAAACGGGGATCACTTCCAGCGAGATCTGCCGCGCCAGAATGCCCGCCAGTCCAGGCAGTAACGCGCCGCCCAAACCGGCCGCGGCGATCTGGATGCCGATGGTGTTGGCCGCGTGATGTGCGCCGACTCGATCGCGCGTGCCGGATACCATCGCAGGGAAAATCGGCGCGACGGCAAAGCCCACGATCGCCACGCCCAGCAGGCTCGTCGCTTCGCCAGCATTCCACCACAGCAGCAACGCACCCAGCAAGGCGCCCAGCAAACTCAAGCGCACCAGAGTATTCACACCCACGCGCTTCGCGTACAACCCGGCCAGAATGCGGCCCAGCGTAAACGTGCCCCAATAACTGCCTGCCATCAGGCCCGCCACCGACGACGTAACGTGCCGCGACTCGGTGAGCAGCGTATACGCCCAGTGCCCCAGTCCAATCTCGATGCCGACGTAGATGAAGAACAGCGCCATGCTCAACCACACCGTCGGTTGGCGCAGCGTCTCGCCTAGCGGCGTTTTGTA